>NZ_JBAGJZ010000021.1:0-143236 GCF_037034285.1 Streptomyces tyrfis
GGGCGGGGGGCCCCCCCCCCCCCCCGCCCGCGTTCCCGCCCTCCGCCGCGACTCGTCTTCCCGGCCCCCGCCGCAGCCCACCGCCGCAGCCCACCGCCCCGGCCCTCCGCCGCGGTCCGTCGCCGCGGTCCGTTGTCAGTGGTGGGTGCCAGACTCGGCGGCATGACCGGACGCTGGGCACTGGCCCCCACGGAGACCGGCGGAGCGCTCCTCGCCCCGCTGGACGCCTCCGGCGTGCCCTCCGCCCCGGTCCTGACGGAGCCCGACCTGGTGGCGGCCGTCCGTTCCCGGCCGGAGGTCACGCGCTGGGTCTGGCGTTCCACCCCCGAGATCTATCCCCGGCTGCTCACGGCGGGCGTCCCGGTGGACCGCTGCTACGACGTCGAGGCCGCCGAATCCCTCCTCCTCGCCCACGAGGGCCGCCTGGGCGAGCCGCGCTCCGCGGCCGCCGCCCACGCCCGCCTGCACAACGCCCCCGTTCCCCCGGACCCGCCGCCCCGCTCGGCCGAGCCGGGCTCTCAGTCCGCCCTCTTCGAGCCGCGACCCGGTTCGCAGCTGCCGTTCACCGATCTCATCCAGGTCTACGCCGACCAGCTCCGCCGCCACGACGCCACCGCGCACCCCGGCCGGATGCGGCTGCTGACCGCCGCCGAGTCGGCGGGCATGCTGGTGGCCGCCGAGCTGAACCGATCCGGTCTGCCCTGGCGGGCCGATGTGCACCGGGAGGTGCTCCAGGAGCTGCTGGGCGAGCGGTACGCGGGCGGCGGCGAGCCCCGCAGACTGGCCGAGCTGGCCGACGAGGTCTCGGACGCCTTCGGCAGACGCGTCCGCCCCGATCTCCCCGCCGACGTCGTGAAGGCGTTCGCCCAGACCGGCGTCAAGGTGAAGTCCACCCGGCGCTGGGAGCTGGAAGAGCTGGACCATCCGGCGGTGGCGCCCCTCATCGAGTACAAGAAGCTGTACCGGATCTGGACGGCGCACGGCTGGAGCTGGCTCCAGGACTGGGTGCGCGACGGCCGGTTCCGCCCCGAGTACCAGCCGGGCGGCACGGTCAGCGGCCGCTGGACGACCAACGGGGGCGGCGCGCTGCAGATCCCCAAGGTGATACGGCGGGCGGTCGTCGCCGACGAGGGCTGGTGTCTCGTCGTGGCGGACGCCGACCAGATGGAGCCGCGCGTGCTGGCGGCGATCTCGCGCGACCCGGGCCTGATGGAGGTGGCGGGCCACGCCGGCGACCTGTACACGGCCCTGTCCGACCGGGCGTTCCACGGCGACCGGGAACACGCCAAGCTCGCCCTGCTGGGCGCGATCTACGGCCAGACCTCGGGCGACGGCCTGAAGAACCTCGCGGCCCTGCGGCGCAGGTTCCCGCTGGCCGTGGCCTATGTCGACGAGGCCGCGAAGGCGGGCGAGGAGGGCCGCCTGGTACGGACCTGGCTGGGCCGGACCAGCCCGCCCGCGGCCGGGCACGAGGAGGACGGCGAGGCCGGCATCCCGCAGGACGCCGAGGCCGAGGCCGAATCCCTCGCCCCGGGCGGTGGGTTCACCCCGGGCTACGCGTCGACCAACGCGCGTGCGCGGGGCCGCTTCACCCGCAACTTCGTGGTGCAGGGCAGCGCCGCGGACTGGGCGCTGCTCCTTCTCGCCGCCCTGCGCCGGTCGATCGCCGCCGCCGGCCTCCGCGCCGAACTGGTCTTCTTCCAGCATGACGAGGTGATCGTGCACTGTCCACGGGAGGAGGCGGAGGCGGTCGTGGACGCGATCCGGGCCGCCGGAGACACGGCCGGGCGGACCGTCTTCGGCGAGACGCCGGTGCGCTTCTCCTTCACGACGGCGGTGGTGAAGCGCTACTCGGAGGCGAAGTAGGAGGCCAAGGACATCCCGTGCCGTCAGCCGGGTTCGGCGCCGGGAGCGCCGTTCTCGCGGTGCTCGGTACTCGCGCTACTCGCCGTCCTCGCGGCTCTCGTGGCCCTCGTGCCTCACGCGGTCGCCGTGCCGGAGGCCCCCGTTCCGCCGCACCGGGTCCGTACCGGCGTCCCGGGCCATGCCCGTATCCCTGCCGGAAGCCGCGTCGGTACCGGAACCCGCGCCCGCGCCCATACCCGCGCCCATACCCGTACCGGAGTACTCACCGGAGCCGGCGTGCTCGCCCGGTCCGGGGCCCGGGCGTCCGGGGCCGGTGGCAGGGCCCGACGCGGGTCCGTTCCCGACGCTGCCGAAGCCGGCCAGCCCGTGGTCGTAGTGCGCGGGGCGCAGATGCTGATGACGGTGCCGGGTGTTGAGCAGATGGATGACGAACGCCGCGATCGCGATCATCGCCAGGACGACCACGACGTTGACCAGGGTGTCCATGCGGAACCGGCCTCCTTCGACGTGCAGGCCGACACGACGGGCTCGCCTCACCGGAAAGCCGTACGTCCAGGCTACTCCGCAGTCCGGCGCCCGCCCCCTGACGGCCGCTCCCCGCCCCCGGGCTTCCTCGGGCACCCCCGGGCCCCCCGGCACTCCGGCTCCCCGGTGCCGCTGCGCGTCGGTCGCCGCACGCCGGGCGCGTCCGCACGCCGGCCCGCCGCCCGCGCACGTGAAGCAGCCCGGGGCCGGAAGGAACTCCGGTCCCGGGCCGGGCGCGGCGCGCACCCCGCGAGGACACCCCGGCACGCGCCGCGCGGCGGTCACACGCCCGTGCCGTGCTGCGCGCCTACCCGCGTGCCCACAGCGCGGGGACGTTCGGCGGTTCCCACCCGGCCATGGCCGAGTGCGCCTGCAGACAGCGGTACGTGACCCCGCCGTACGTGACGCGGTCACCCGCGTTGTAGAGCGTCCCGACCGTCCAGGTGCCGCCGGTCGGCGGGTCGGTCGGGGGATTGGTCGGCGGGTTGGTCGGGCCCGCGTCGACGTTGAGCACGAAGTCGAAGGTCCCCTGCTGCCCCGAACCGGCGCCCCGGACGTTCATCAGCAGCGCGGGGTCGAAGATGCTGTCGGTGTTGTTGCGCGGCTCGCCCGGGAAGTACAGCTGTGTCGTCAGGATGCGCGAACCCGGCGCCTGCACCTTGACGTGGATGTGCCGGGTACGGCCCGGGTACAGCCCCGGCACGATCGTGGTCAGGGTGAAGGCCCCCGACTGGTCGCTGAACTGGTGGCCCCGGAAGGCGAACCCGTTCATGTCGTACGCGCCGTATGTGTCGGCCTGCCAGAAGTCGAGGAGCGCGCCCGCGATGGGCTTGCAGGACCGGCCGAAGACATAGCCGCTCACGGTCAGCGGGGTACCCGGGGTGCCGGCGGTCACCAGGCTGGTGCGGAGGGGGGAGTTGGGCTTGAAGTACGGCCCCTCGATCTGCTCGTGCGTCGGACCGTCGCCGTCGTGGCAGTCCGGGGTGGGGGCGAGGGACTTGCCGCTGTCGCGGGAGTCCCGGGCCAGCGCCACGCCGCCACCGGCGAGCAGCGGGACGGTCCCGGCGACGAGGGCGGCCTTGAGAAGCGTCTTACGGCTGATCCGGCGGTCGCCGCCGGACTCCTCGGGCACTTCGGGAGTGGGAGTCATGGCTGATTCCTCGGTATGGGGAGGGAGTAGTGCATGACGGGGGGAGACAGTGCGAGGCGTGGAGGCTGGTGCGTGAGCGCGTGTGAGTGAGTGCGTGCCGTGTCAGTGCGTGAGTGCGTGCGTGTCAGTGCGTGAGTGCGTGCGTGTGAGTGCGTGAGAGCCGGACCATTCGGAGCCGGGCCCGGGGCCGGACCTCTGGGGTCCGGGCCCCCGGGAACCAGGGCATGCGGAACGGTCAGACCCGCTGCCAGAGCGCCGGGGTGTCCGGCGGGGTCCAGCCGGGCTGGGCCAGGTGCGCCTGGAGGCAGCGGTAGCTGTCGGAGCCGTAGGTCACGACGTCACCGGCCGCGTAGTTGGTCCCGGCCGCCCAGGTGCCGCCGGCCGGCGGCTTGGTGGGCGGATTGGTGGGCGGGTTGGTCGGGGAGGTGCCGCTGGTGACCAGGGTCAGCCCGTACGCCTGGAGCGCCGGATTCACCGGCTGGAAGTACGTCGTACCGCCCTGGGAGCAGTTGCCGGAGCCGCCGGAGGTGACGCCCTGCGCCTGGCTGCCGGAGATGAACGAGCCGCCCGAATCGCCCGGTTCGGCGCACACGTTGGTGCGGGTGACACCGGAGACAGTGCCCTCCTGGTACGTGACGCTGGTGTTGCGCTGCTGGACGGTGCCGCAGTGCCAGCCGGTGGTCGAACCGGAGCGGCAGACCGACGAGCCCTCAAGGGCCTCGGTGGAGCCCGCGACCGTCACATCGGCGTTGCCGTAGCCGTTCACCAGGGGGCGCGCGGTCCAGCTGGTGTTGGTGGCGACCCAGGAGTAGTCGCGGCCCGGGAAGGTGGAGCCCTGGAAGGAGCCCTGCGCCTGCTGGTTGTAGCCGTTGGTGGTGACGCCCGGCGTGCCGCAGTGACCGGCGCTGACGAAACCGTCCTGGGTGCCGCGCTTCACCGGGAAGCCGATGGAGCAGCGCCCCAGCCCGTTCATGTAGTACGCGTCGCCGCCCCGCAGATCTGCGAACGTGCGGGGATGCTCGGTCGCTTGACGTATCGTCACCAGCTCGCGCGACACCTTGGCGGCGGAGAGGAAGGTGTCCGCGGCGGAGGCGTCGGCGGCCTGCACGACCACGCGGTTGGCGGCGATGTCGACGTACCACACCGGAACGTCCTGGGGCGCCTTGCGCAGCGCGACTCGGTCCAACGACGCCTTCGCCGCGTCCAGTTCGGCGAGGCTGTGGTCGACGACGACCGCCTTCGCGCCGGCCCTGCCGATCAGCGCGGCCTGTCCGGCGTCGGTGGTGGCGACGGTCAGCGCCGCGTCGTCACCGGTCACCCGCGCGCCGGCGAAGTCGGCGCCGAGGGAACGCTTCAGCCCGGCGGCGACGGACGCGGCCCGGGCCTCGTGGCCGATCCTGGCGCGCGCCTGCTTCTCGGTCAGGCCGAGATCGCGGTGCATCGCCTTCAGCAGACCCGGCGAGAGCTGCTCGGCGGCGGCGGGGGTGGCGAGCTGGGGGGCGGGGTCGGCGGACGCGGTGCCGGTCAGACCGGCCATCGCGAGGCCGCCGATGGCGACAGTGGCGGTACACGCGGCCAGAGCACGTCTGCGGAGGATGGACCTCTCCACGGAACTCTCCTTGACATCGGGGGAATTGCCGCCAAGGTAGCCGCGTACACGTCATTTCCAGGAGATGCCGTTCGCCCCCTCACTTCGCGTTATGGGGTCCGTGACCAGCGACGACGTACCCCGCTCGGACCCGGCCCCAGTAGGCTCCGCGCATGGCCACCCATGAGCGCGAGATCACCGAGCCCGTCGACCTGTGCCTGCCGGACGGCCGGCTGAACCCGTCGGCCGTCGGCTGGTCCAGGCGGCCGCTGCACCGGGCGAACCTGCGGGGCTGGGGGCGCAACAAGCGCTGGGAGTACTGGTGCGTGACCACACCGACCCACCTCGTCGCGCTGACCGTGAGCGATCTCGACTTCCTGACCCTGGACACGGTGTACGTGCTGGAGTATGGGCCCGACGGACAGCACGGGCCGGACGGGCGGGACGGGACCGGCGTCCGGCACGCGCCCGGCCGTCGCGAGTTCGAGCGCACGGCGATCGCGCCCGGCGGCCGGGCCGGACGCCTCCCGGAGACGATCGCGGGCGCGGCCGGCTCACCCGCCGCTGTGGTCGGCCCGACCCGGCCCACCGGCGGCAGGGTCAGGATCGAGATCCGCGAGGAGGACGGCGGCACCCGGCTGCGGGCCCGCTGCCTCACCCCCTCCTCGCCGAAGGAGACCGTGGAGGTCGACCTCTTCGCCGCCCTGCCCGCCGGTCACGAGACGCTGTCCGTGGTCGTGCCATGGGACGAGCGCCGCTTCCAGTACACGTCGAAGCACACGGCCCGCCCGGCCTCCGGCACGGTCCGGGTCGGGGGCAGGGTCCTGGAGTTCGGCGACGACGCCTGGGCGGTGCTCGACCACGGCAGGGGCCGCTGGCCGCGTTCGGTCGACTGGAACTGGGGCGCCGCGTCGGGCCGCACCGACGGTCACACGGTGGGGCTGCAGTTCGGCGGCCGCTGGACGCGGGGCACCGGATCCACCGAGAACGCACTCTGCGTGGACGGCCGACTCACCAAGATCGGGGCGGAGTTGGAGTGGCGCTGGGCGCCCGACGACCTCATGGCCCCGTGGACGATCACGTCGCCGACCATCGCCTCACCGACCGGCGCCTCGCCGGGCGACCGGCCCGCTGTGAACCTCACCTTCGTCCCGTTCCACAACCGGTCCACCCGCACCGAGGCCGGGCTGATCGCCAACCGCACCGACCAGTGCTTCGGCCACTACTCCGGCCGCGTCCGGGACGACGAGGGGCGCGAGATCGTCGTGGACCGGCTGCTCGGCTGGGCCGAGGACGTCCGCATGCGCTGGTGAGCCCCCACGCGCCCGCGCCCCCGCCCGCGCCCATGAGGTCGTCCCCATGGCGTCGTCCCCCATGACGTCGTCCCCATGGGTTCGTTCCCATAGGTTCGTTCCATGCGAATAGGTGAGCTACTGGATTCCGGACGCACCGCCGACGTGTACGCGCTCGACGCGAACTGGGTCCTGCGCCGCTACCGTGACGGGCGGGACGCCACCCATGAATGGGCGGTCATGTCCTATCTCAGCGCCCATGGCTACCCGGTGCCGCGGCTGGGGCCGCGCGACGCCGACACGGCCCCCCGCGACCTGGTGCTGCGACGCCTGACCGGCCCGAGCATGCAGGCGTCCCTGGAAGCCGGCGACCTCTCCCCGGCCGATGCCGCCGCTCTGCTGGCCGAGCTCCTCGCGGAACTGCACACCGTCCCGGCCCGGCTCTCCCCGCGCCCCGAGGACCGGATCCTCCACCTCGACCTGCACCCCGGAAACGTACTGCTGACGCCCGAGGGCCCGGTGGTGATCGACTGGGGCGACACCGCCGAGGGCGCCCCCGCCCTGGACCGGGCCGTGACCGCCCTGCTCCTGGCCCGAACCGCGGTCGGCCCCCGGGCCGGGGCCCGCGCCGCCGCCCGCGCCCTGCTGGAGGCCCTGCTCCCGCGCCTCTCCACGCACGGCGGCGTCCCCGAGCCCTCGCTCGCGAAGGCCGCCGCGCGTCTGGCGGAGGCCGCCGCACGCCGTACCGCCGCCCCGACGACCGGGGCGGCGGAAACCGCGCTCACCGAGACCGCGCTGAACGACCGCGCGATGTCCCTGCTCTCCGAACTGGCGTGACCTCAGCCCTTTCTGACGCTGTTTCGGATGCGATTCGAATGCGATTCGGATGCCTTCCGGTGCCTTCCAGTGCCTTCCGGCGTCTTCCCGACGCCTTTCCGACGCCTTTCCAGCAGCCCCCCGGCTCAGCTTCCGCCGTCGGGGTGGAGGACGACCTTGGTCCAGCCGCGGTCGCGGTTGTCGAAGTGCTCGTAGCCCTGCGCCGCCTCCGCGAGCGGGAGTTCATGGGAGACGATCCAGGACGGCTTGGCCTTCCCCTGCTGGATGAGGTTGCACAGCCGGCGGTTGTACGCCTTGACGTTGGCCTGGCCCGTGCCCATCGACTGGCCCTTGAACCAGTAGGTGCCGTAGTCGAAGGCGATCTCCCCCTCGTCCTTGTACAACTTGTCCGGGCTGCCCGGGTCATGGGGCACGAAGACCCCCACCACACCGATGGCGCCGGTGAACTTCACCGACTGCACCAGGTTGTTGAGCGTCAGGTTCGGGTGCTCGTGACCCTGGGTGTCGTGCGCCTGGTACCCCACGCATTCGCAGCCGCGGTCCGCGCCCAGCCCGTCGGTGAGGTCGTTGACCTGGTCGATCGGTGAGCCCTTGGAGTCGTCGATGGGGATCGCGCCGATCTCCTCGGCCAGCCGCAGCCGGTCCGGGTGCCGGTCGACGACCATCACCTTCGCCGCGCTCTTCAGGTTCGCGGACAGCGCGGCCATCAGCCCGACCGGGCCCGCGCCGTAGATGACGACGCTCTCGCCCGGGCGCACCCCGGCGAGCTCCGTGCAGTGCCAGCCGGTCGGGAAGATGTCCGACAGCATCACGTAGTCGGTCTGCTTCTCCCGCGCCTCCTCCGGCAGCACCAGGCAGTTCGAGTCCCCGTACGGCACCCGCAGGAACTCCGCCTGGCCGCCGCTGTACGGGCCCATGCCCGCGAACCCGTACGCCGCGCCCGCCATCCGCGGGTCCGTCGGCGTGGTCAGGCAGAACGCCGTCAGCCCCTGCTCGCAGTTGCGGCAGAACCCGCAGCTGATGTTGAACGGCAGGCACACCAGGTCGCCGACCTTCACCCGGTCCACGCCGTCCCCGACCTCGATCACCTCGCCCATGTTCTCGTGGCCGAGGACACGCCCCTTCTCCATGTCGGTGCGGCCCTCGTACATGTGCAGGTCGGACCCGCAGATGTTGGTCGAGGTGATCTTCACCAGCACGTCCGTCGGCCGCTCGATCCTCGCGTCCGGGACGTCCTTGACGCTCACCGAACGTGGTCCTTCGTACACCAATGCCTTCATGGGACTGCCTCCGCGCTCGTCGGTCCGGCGCGCCCCTGCCCGCCGCCCCGCAGGAATCGGCCCGCTCTGGGGGATTTCAGCCCGCCCCGCAGGGATCGGCCCGCTCTGGGGGATTTCAGCCCGCCCCGCAGGGATCGGCCCGCCCCGGAGGGATCGGCCCGCCCCGGAGGGATCGGCCCGCCCCGGAGGAATCGGCCCGCCCCGGAGGAATCGGCGCGGGCGCCCGTCGGCCCGACGCGTACGCGCGCCGCTCCCCGGGCCGCCCGCTCGCCCCAACCGCCCGGACTCGGGCGGGAACGGGCGGGAACGCCTCTTCAACCGTCCCACCGCGACGCCGCATGTCAAACGCAGAACCGGGCCCGGACCGGCCGTGGCGGCGGCCGCGGCCACGGTCGAACGGGACAGCCGCGGCCACCGCACCGGACGCGCGGCCGGCCGCCGCCCCCACAACCAACCGCCCCGCCGCGTCGCCCACGCCCACGCCCACGACGCTCCCCCACGACATTGCCGCCCGCGTCACTCCCCCCGCGTCACTCCCCTCGTGGCGCTCCCGCCCGCGACGCTCCCGCCCGCGTCACTGCTCGTCGCGCAGCTCGGCCGCCAAGGAGGTCAGCGGCTCGGCCTCCTCCGTGTGGCCCAGGGCGGTCAGGCGGGAGACCGCCGCGTCGAGGCGGGCGAGCGCGGGGGCGGTGCGTTCCAGGTAGATGCCCTCCACGGCGCCCGCGAGGCGGACGCACTCGGCCCACTCGCCGGCGTGAGCCTCCTCCGGGCCCGGCTCGCCGAGCAGGGCGAGGGCCTTCTCCAGGGCGGCCAGGGCGTCCTCGTACTCACCGGCGTAGGCGTTGACCCGCCCGTGTTCGTAGGCCAGGGCGCTGTCCAGGGAGCGACCGCGGGCCTCGTACTCGGCTGCGCGGGCCTCGTCGGCGACCCGCCCGGCGTCGGCGAGGTAGACCAGCGCGTCGGCCAGGCCGTCGGGCCCCTGCCGCTGGGCCTGGAGGCGGGCGAGTTCGCGCAGGCAGCTGCTGAGCTGCTCGTAGCGCGGGGCCCGGGCGTGGGCGGCGAGCGCCTGGTCCGCCGCCTCGCGGGCCCGGCCGAACTCGCCGGACTCCCCGAGGAGTGCGGCCGTCTCCGCGGCGATCATGGCGTGGCTTCCCGGATCGTCGTCCCAGCCGGCCGACTCGGCCGCGAGGACGACCAACTCCGCCGTGGCGGCCTTGAGATCCTCCCCCGCGTACAACGCCCGGGCGCGGGTCAGACGCAGCTGGGCGACGAGCCGGTCGTCCAGCTCCCCGGCGGCGACGTCCGGTTCGGCCAGGAGGGAGTCGAGCAGAGCGATGCAGTCCTCGACGCGGCCCAGGTCGAGGCAGAGCTGGGCCGCGTTGCTGTAGGAGCAGTAGGCGTCCGTCCGGCTGCCGCGGCGCATTTCCAGCTCCGCGGAGCGCGTCAGGTGCCGCAGGGCCTCGTCGGGGCGGCCGAGGTGCATGCTCGCCTCGGCCAGATCGGCGTGGAGCCGGGCGGTGTCGACCGTGTCGGCCGGCCAGTCGGCGGCCCGTCGCAGGGCCTCGGCCAGGTCCGCGTGCGCGGCCTGCGCGTCCCGGAGGCCGAGCCGGAGCCGGCCGAGCAGTCCGAGCGCGCGGGGCAGGTGCCACTCGGGGCCCCGCGTCCTCAGCTGGTCGAGGAGGCCGTCGATCTCGGCGACCGCGGCGGGCAGGTCTCCGGAGAGGGCGTGGGTGCCGGCCCGCAGCTGCCGGGCGCCGGCGATCTGCCCGGCGAGGTCGTGCCGGGCGGCGAAGGCGTGCAGCAGGTCCAGCTCGGCGAAGACCGGTGCGACGTGCTCCTCGCTGCCCGAGGTCTGCAGGCGCAGACCGAGCGCGGCCGACCTCAGGCGCAGCAGCCGCGCCTCCTGGTGGGGGGCGAGGCCGGGCGTCTGCTCGTGCAGGCGGACCATGGACGCGTGGGCGGCGGTCAGCGCGGCGGCCTTCGCCTCGGCCCCGTCGGCGTCCGCCGCAGCCATGCCCTCGGCATCCGCCGCGACCGTGCTCTCGGCATCCTTCGCGGCCGTGCCGACGGGAGCCTCGGCAGCCGTGCCGACAGGGGCCTCCCCGGCCGTGCCGACGGGAGCCTCGGCAGCCGTGCCGGCAGGGGTCTCCCCGGCCGTACCGGCGGGAGCCTCGGCGGCGGCGAGCAGGGCGCAGGCGCGGGCGACCGCCGCGTCACCCGGCACTCCGGCCTCGTCGTACAGGCCCGCGGCCTCCTCGAAGAGAGCGGCGGCGAGGGCGTGCTCGTCCTTGTTGCCCGCCCGGCTCGCCTCGTCGTTCAGCAGGTCGGCGCGCAGCCGCGCCTGCGGACCCACGGCCGGGTCGTCGGGATGGACGTAGCCGTCGGCGGCGACGAGCGTGCGCAGCCGCGCCCAGCAGGCCCCGTCGTCGGGATGCCCCTGAACGTCCAACTCCCTGGCGCGGAGGATGAGTTCGGGCAGCGAATCCGGCACTTCGGCGGCGGGCCGCGCGGCGGGCGCGGCGGCCGGTTCGGCCGGGGCCGCCTCGTCGAGGCCGCGGGCGCGCAGGGTCAGTTCCAGCCCGTCCAGGAGCGGGGCGCGGTCGAGGCGGGTCCTGCGGCGGTCGGTGTGGGCCGTGGTCCCGTTGCGGGCGTCGAAGCGGGCGGCGAGGTCGTCGGCGCGGCCGCGCACCTCGGCGCGCAGACCGGCCGCCGTCCAGGCGCGGCCCGCGTATCCGGCGGCGGGCAGTCCGCCGTGGCCGAGGAACTCGACGCGCTGGAGGAGGACCTCGACGCCGGTGAGGAAGTCGAGCAGGTCCAGCGGCGAGTCCACCTCGTCGAACAGGTTGCGGTTCTCGGCCAGCAGCTCCAGGCCGCGTGCCTCGTTGCCGGTCAGCGCGCAGAACTCCAGGTGCCGGCCGACCTCTCCGGACATCGAGGGGTTGCGGCGGCAGCTGCGGTATCCGGCGAGGTGCAGCGCGCGGGCCGGCTCGACGCGGCCGGTGCGCAGCAGCGGCAGCAGGGCGTACGAGACGGAGCGGGCCGGCTCCTCCTGGCAGGACTCCTTCCCCGCCAGGACGGGCTCCCAGGCGTCCAGCGCCCGCTCGTCGTCGCCCGCCGCCCGGTGATACAGGGCGCGCTCGCAGATCTCGCAGGCCTCGCAGTCGCTGAGCCGGGTACGGGAACGGCCCGCCCACAGCTCGAAGGCGAGGTGGGCACCCTCGCCGACGTGGGCGGCGAGCTGGTACGCCTGCCCGTAGTAGGGCTGGAGGCCCAGGCCGGCCTTCTCATACCGGTCGCGCATCTCCGTCAGCCACTGGCGCAGGCTGGCCAGCGGTATCTCGGGCAGCGCGAGCAGGGCGTTGGCGACCCACTTGAACCGCCAGAACAGCGTGTGGCGGCGGCGCTCGTCGAAGACGTCGGGCTGCTCGTCGAACAGGGTGAGCAGGCGGGCGAAGACGACCGGCGACTTCCGGGGCTCGGAGCCGTAGGTGTAGGCCTCCTGGAGCTCGAAGAGCGCGTCGACGAGCGGGGCGGGCTCCGCGAACTGCTCGGCGGCCTCCACGAGTTCCTCGGCGGTGACGGTGCGGGTGCGGCCGTAGGGGCGCCGGTCGTTCTCCTGGAGCGCCCGGTACAGCTCGTCGGTGGTCTGGGGTGCGGTCGGCATCGTCAGCTGTCCTTGCGGAGGGCGTGGGCGAGAAGGTCGAGGAAGGAGCGGTTGATGAGGCTCGATTCGGCGGGCCTGAGCGGGCGCCGGGACAGCAGCACGGCCTGCCCGTAGAGGGCTTCGGCGCTGGTGCGGGCCAGCTCGGGCTCGTCGATCGCCACGGCGGCGCGGACCAGCGGGTTGAGCTGGTTGAGGATCAGCTGGGCCCGGGGGGCCTCCTGGCGCAGGGCCCCGAGGATGTCGCCCCACAGGCCGCCCTCCTGCTCACGGGCGAGCTGGGAACGGGTGCGCTCGTGCCGGGCCTCGCGGCTGTCGACGAGGAGAGCGGGGGCGGAGGCGGGCTGGAAGGTGCGCAGCGCGACGTCGCAGTCGAAGACGGCGAGGGCGTCGCGGGCCTGGGCGAGGTACGCCACGGCGGCCAGCTCCGTCTCGCGGTCGACGGGGTCGAGGTGGGCGGTGAGGGTCGCCGGGTCCAGGTCGGCGACATTGACCTCGGGCCTGATCTCGGGCAGCCGGTGGACCAGTTCGCGGTCGTACGTGTAGCCGCCGTTGACGACGCCGAGCCCGGCGGCCGAGGCGATCGACGCGATCTGCCGGAACTCCTCCACGCTCGACGTCACGAGCACGGTGCGGTGGGTGCGCGCGAACTCGTCGAGGGTGGTGTGCCCGTCGGTGGTCTCGAACGGCAGCCAGGGCAGCAGCATCCGCAGGATCTCGTCGTCGTGCACCGCGAGCGACTTCACGGCCAGGTGGTGGGTCCGGAGGAAACGGGCGAGCAGGTCCGGGTCGCTGGCGGCGGCCCGGGCGATCCAGGCCCGCAGCCGCTCGGCGAGGGCGTCGCGCACGGCGGCGAGCGTGTCGTCCTCGTACAGGGACTCGCGGGACGCCGTCGGGCGCAGGCTCTCGGCGTCGACGACGCAGCGGACGAAGAACGCCCAGTCGGGCAGGATCTCCTCGGCCTGCTCGGACAGCAGCATGCCCTTGACGTGCACCCGGTGGCCGTGGCGGCGCCCGGCCGGCACCGCCTCGGGCAGCACGCACGCGATGCCCTTCAGCCCCACGGCCGGCAGGTCCAGCTCGATGGCGTCCAGCGGCGTGAACCCGAAGACTTCCTCGCCGTACGCGGCCAGCGCGCGGGACCGGGCCCCCGGGGTCGGGTACGTACGCGCCCAGGGGGCGGGCTCGGGATTGACGGACGTGCCCGGGCCGCCCGTGCCGTCGTCGAAGGTCACCGGGTGGCGCAGCAGGGAGCCGAAGTGCCGGGCCAGCGCGTGCACCCGCGCCGGGCGGGTCCACTCGCCCGCGTCGGCGCGCGGCGTCAGCGTGACGGTGGTGCCGGGCCGGGGGCGGGCGGACGCGGGCAGGGTGCGGACGGTGTAGCTGCCGTCGCCGCGTCCCCGCCACTCCACGGCGGGCGCGTCGGGGGTGCGGGCGGAGCGGCTCAGGACGTGGATCTCGTCCGCGACCAGGAAGCAGGAGAGCAGGCCGATGCCGAACTGGCCGATGAAGTCGCCGCGTTGCTCGGCGATCCGGTCGGCCCGCTTGCTGCTGCGGCCGATCGTGGCGAGGAAGGCGTGTACGTCCGTCTCGGTGAGGCCGACGCCGTCGTCCTCGACGCGCACCACCGCGCCGTCGGCGTGCAGCCGGATGCCGAACGCGCCGGCGGAGGCGTCCGGTTCGAGGCCGTGGCGGGCGGTCAGCGCGTCCACCGCGTTCTGCAGGAGCTCGCGCAGATAGACACGGGGGCTGGAGTAGAGGTGGTGGGAGAGGAGATCGACCAGGCCGCGCAGATCCACCTGGAAGGTGCGGTCGGCGCCGGCCTGGGTCGCGGTGCTGTCGGGCGAAGTCATCGGGCAGTCCGGGGTGGGAGAGGCGGCTGATGGCGGGAGGGGCCGGGACCGGCGTGGGCTCAGGCCCGGCGGTGGAAGCGGGCGAACTGCTTCTCGGGGTCAGCGAAATAGGTCCAGGGCCAGCTGGTGCGGGCGCCGTCGAGCGCCCGGAAGACGCGCCGGACCGTGTGGCGTTCGCCCGACAGCGACAGGGCCATGGCGAACATGTTGAAGTCAAGCTGCCACCCCGGGCGCCGCGCGTAGGCGGGGTGCAGGATGCTGTGATCGGCGGCGTCCCGCAACTCGGCCTGGATCTCGGGGGTTTCGAGGCAGTCGGCCTGATCCGACTCGAACCACTCCTCGATGTGCGCCATGGCGATCACACAGCCGAGCCGGTGTCCCTGTGGGGCGCGGGCGAGCGCGTCACGGGCGAACGCCAGGGCCTGACCCGGCTCGCCGCCCCAACGCGGCTGCAACTGCGACAGCCATTCGACATGGGTCTCCAGGTCCAGCGGGTCGCGGCGCAGGGCCGCGTCGCGCCGGGTCTCGGTCACGGCGGAGTCCAACGACATGCCCCGGCCGGAGGTGAGCAGGCGACGCCACGGCGTGACCCACTCCGGCCGCAGCTCGGCCGCCTCGAACAGCTGCTCCTCGGCGATGTGGAGCCGCTCGTGGAAGACGCGCCACTGCTCCTGCGTGACGTCCACGGCGCGCGCGGCGGTACGCGCCTCCCAGCCCCAGTCGACATGGCGCGTCCCGGATATGAGCAGGGCCGTCGCCCGGTGCTCCTCGTCCTCCTCGACGGCCCGGCCGATCCAGTCCTGCACGCCGTCCACCTCGGCCAGCTGACCGAGAACGCAGTGGTCGCGGCCGAGGTCGAAGGGAGCCTGCGCCGCCTTCACCGCCTCCCAGTCCCCCGCACGGGCCGCCTCCACCAGCGCCAGCACCCGCCGGTCCCCGAGCGCGCGCAGCGCGTACGTCCCGCTCCTCTCCCTGCGCGGGACGGGCAGGGCGTGCGGATCCGCCACCGGCCCCTCCCCGCCCCTGCCGAACAGCTTGCCGAACATCCCGCGCCCTCCCCTGGTCCGCATGCTTGCCGGTGCAGCATAAGCGGGCCCACTGACACCCCTTCCACCACGTATTCACGGGTACTACACACCTCCGGCCCGACACCGCGCGGCGCCTCCGCGGCACCCGTCCCCGGACCGACGAACACGGCGCGGGACGCCCCACCCACAAAACGGCCCCTCGCTCACGCGGCACTCGCGGCCTACGCACCCTCACCGGCTCACCCGGACCCGCGCAAGCGAATCCCCGGCACCCGAACCCCGGCAGCCCGACCCCTGGCAGCCCGATCCCCGGCAGCCCGAGACGGCCTGCGCCCCGCCATGCCCCCGGGCAACAGAAAAGGCCGGGTCGGAAACAATCCGACCCGGCCTTCTTCTGAGCCGCCTTCGGGATTCGAACCCGAGACCTACGCATTACGAGTGCGTTGCTCTGGCCAACTGAGCTAAGGCGGCACGCCCTGTCGCACTATGGTGCGATCAGCAGCGTCGCCAAGTCTACACAGTTTCCGGGGGTGCTCCGCACCATCCCGGATCCGAACCCTTTCCGCAGGTCAGCGGCCCGGAACGCGGCCAGGCCCGGGGCCAGGCCCAGGGCTAGGGCCAGGTCCATGGCCGGGCTGAGGCCGGGTCCGGGGACCGGTTCGTGGCCGGGTCCGGGTCACGGGACCGGTCGGCGGAGTGGATCACGTGCACTGGGTGCCGTCGGCCGGCGGGGTGCCCTCCAGAAGGTAGGTGTTGATCGCCGTGTCGATGCAGTCGCTGCCCCGCCCGTAGGCGGTGTGGCCGTCGCCCCGGTAGGTGAGGAGCGTGCCGGAGGAGAGCTGGCCGGCCAGGGACTTGGCCCACTTGTACGGGGTGGCCGGGTCCCGGGTGGTGCCGACCACCACGATCGGGGCCGCGCCCTCGGCCTCGATGCGGTGCGGGGTGCCCCGGGACGGGACCGGCCAGTGGGCGCAGTTCAGGGCGGACCAGGCGAAGGCGCGGCCGAAGGCCGGGGACGCCTTCTCGAACTCGGGCAACGCGTCGGTGACGGCCTGGGCGTCGGCGAAGGCGGGCGGCAGGTCCAGGCAGTTCACGGCGGCGTTGGCGGCCATCAGGTTCGCGTACGTGCCGTCCGGTTCGCGTTCGTAGTAGCTGTCCGAGAGGGCCAGCAGACCGGAGCCGTCGCCCTTCGCGGCGGAGGCGAGGGCCTCCCGGAGCCGGGGCCAGCCCGATTCGTCGTACATGGCGGCGATCACCCCGGTGGTGGCGAGGGACTCGGTGAGCTCGCGGGAGTCGCCCGTGGGGATCGGCTTGGCGTCGAGGGACGCGAAGAGCCCCTTCAGTCGGTTGGCCGCGTCGGCGGTGGAGGCCGTGCCGAGCGGGCAGCCCGTCCGCTTGACGCAGTCGGCGGCGAAGGACTGGAACGCGGTCTCGAAGCCCGCGGTCTGGTCGCGGTTCACCTGGAGGGCGGGGAGCGACGGGTCCATCGCGCCGTCCAGGACCATGCGGCCGACCCGGGCGGGGAACAGCTCGGCGTAGGTGGCACCGAGATAGGTGCCGTACGACGCCCCGACGTAGTGGAGCTTCTCGTCCCCCAGCAGCGCTCGGAGCATGTCCATGTCGCGGGCGGTCTCGGCGGTGGAGACGTGCGGGAGGACCCGCGCGGAGTGCTGTCGGCAGCCGTCCGCGAACCGCTGGTAGGCGCTGGTCAGCCGGTCGGTCTCGGCGGCGTCGTCCGGGGTCTGGTCGACCTGGGTGTACGCGTCCATCTGCGGGCCGGTGAGGCACTGGACGGCCTCGCTGCCGTCGACCCCGCGCGGGTCGACGGCGACCATGTCGTACCGGGCCCGGACCTGGGCGGGATAGCCGAGGGCGGCGTAGCCCTGGAGGTAGCCGACGGCGGAACCCCCGGGTCCGCCCGGATTCACCAGGAGGGAGCCGATCCGCTCCCCGGGGCCGGTGGCCCTGACGCGGGAGACGGCGAGCTTGATGTCGCCCGCGTCCGGCTTCGCGTAGTCGAGGGGGGCCTTCATCGTCGCGCACTGGAAGCCCTCGGCGCCGCAGTCCCGCCATTTCAGCTGCTGCGCGTAGTAGGGCTTGAGCTCGGCCGGGAGGGCGGGTGCGGCAGGGGACGGGTTCGCCGAGCCGCCGCTGGTGCAGCCGGCGACGAGCAGCCCGGCGGTGCCGAGCGCGGTGGCGAGAAAGCGGAGCGGGCGCCTGGTGTCCATCCCCGGAGCGTAATGGCCGGGCGGTGACTCGCCCGCCTTGCTCCCCGTACGGGTGAAAAAGTGCTGACGAACGGTGACGGGCGCGGCGCGTGGGGCGCCTGCCGCCGTTCGCCGGCGCGTGCTTCCGTGTTCCCGTGGTGCCGGGCCGGTTCCGATGCCGCGTACGCCGGGGCTCAGCCCGCGCGCAGGGCCATGGTCATCGCCTCCACCGCGAGCAGCGGCGCGACGTTGCGGTCCAGTGCCCGGCGGCAGGCGATGACCGCCTCTATCCGGCGCAGCGTCCGCTCGGGCGTGGAGGAACTCGCGACGCGGTCGAGCGCGTCCTGGGCGTCCGTGTTGGCGATGGCGATCCGCGAGCCCAGCTGCATCGCCAGCACGTCGCGGTAGAACCCGGTCAGCTCCGTGAGCGCGAGGTCGAGGCTGTCGCGCTGGGTCCGCGTCCTGCGCCGCTTCTGCCGGTCCTCCAACTCCTTCATCACGCCCGCCGTGCCGCGCGGCATGCGGCCCCCGGCGCCGGCGCCGAGCGCGGCCTTCAGCTCCTCCGCCTCCTTGACGTCGACCTCCTCCGAGACCTGCTTGGCGTCCTCGCTCGCGGTGTCGATCAGCTCCTGGGCCGCCTTGAAGCAGCCCCCGATCTCCTCGACCCGCAGCGGCAGCTTCAGCACGGCGGCCCGGCGCGAGCGGGCCCGTTCGTCGGTGGCGAGGCGGCGGGCCCGGCCGATGTGGCCCTGGGTGGCGCGGGCGGCGGCCCCGGCCCGCTCCGGGTCCACCCCGTCACGCCGGATCAGCACGTCGGCGACCGCGTCGACCGGGGGCGTGCGCAGCGTGAGATGGCGGCAGCGGGAACGGATGGTGGGCAGCACGTCTTCGAGCGAGGGCGCGCACAGCAGCCAGACCGTGCGGGGAGCGGGCTCCTCGACCGCCTTCAGCAGGACGTTGCCCGCGCCCTCGGTGAGCCGGTCGGCGTCCTCCAGCACGATGACCTGCCAGCGCCCGCCGGCCGGGGACAGCTGAGCGCGGCGGACCAGCTCGCGGGTCTCCTTCACGCCGATGGAGAGCAGGTCGGTGCGGACGACCTCGACGTCGGCGTGCGTACCGATGAGGCTGGTGTGGCAGCCGTCGCAGAACCCGCAGCCGGGCGCGCCGCCCAGGGCCCGGTCGGGGCTGACGCACTGAAGGGCCGCGGCGAAGGCCCGAGCGGCGGTGGAACGGCCGGAGCCCGGCGGTCCGGTGAACAGCCAGGCGTGGGTCATCTTCGACCCCGGCGGCACCGGCTCCCCGGCGGCGTGGGCGGTGACCAGGGCGTCGGCGTCCCGGGCTGCGGCGCCCAGCTGCTCCTGCACCCGGTCCTGTCCGACCAGGTCGTCCCATACGGTCACGGGTCACCGCCCTTCCGGTGCTGTGCGGCCTCGCGGCCGGATGTGGCTACTCGTCGGTCCGGGGTCCCGGGCCGGGACCCGTCCGGTCACGGGCCCCGTCGATGCCCCTCGGCTCCCGTTTCCTCTCGGCTCCCCGTCCCCCTCGGTTCCCCGTCGGCTCCCATTGTGGAGGACGGGTCCGACACTCCCGGCACGGCCGCCGGAGAGCGGCCGTGCCGGGAACAGGATCGAGCCGGAACGAGGACCGGGGCGGGATCAGAACCGGACGGGATCGGACGGGAACGAACGGGACCGGACGGGATCACGACCGGACGGGATCGGATGGACCCAGCACCGGACGGGATCAGGACCGGACGGGAACGGCGTCGAACGGGATCAGCGTCGCGGCCCGCGTCCCCGGCCCGAGGGCGCGGAGCCCCCGTCGTCCCGGTGGTCGCCGCCCAGGAGCTCGTCCGCCAGGGTCGGCAGGTCGTCCAGCGGGGTCTCCTCGGCCCAGTCGGGACGCGGGCGCCGGGCGCGGCGTTCCTGGGCGTCCCAGTGGTCCTGCGCCTGCCGCGGCCCGCCCAGGTGCGGGTCGCCGATCTGCGGGAGCTCACGCGTGCGCTCGTTCTCGCTCTCGGCCCCGGCACCGGCCGGACGCCGCTCGTCCCGGAAGATGCCGCGCGGAACCCGGTCCACCGGATCCGCCGGGCGCGCGCCCCGCGCACCGGACTCGCCCCGCGCGCCGGACGCGCCCCGCCCGTCCCCCGCCGGACGCCCGTCCCGTACCGGAGGAAGGACCGCCGTCTCGTCCGCGGCGCCCGCGACGCCGTGGTCTCCGGTCCGGCCGGCGGGACCGTCGTGGTCCGCCGGGTCCCGGAACTTCGGCAGCATCGCCGTCTCCGCCTCGTCGGAGCGCACCGGGCGTGCCGGACGTTCCGCGTGCGGCGGGCGGGTCCCCGGCGAGGGCACCTGCTGCGTCACGTCGTTCGGGTCGACGATGGGCGTCGGCACCGTGATCTCGTTGTCCGGCACGGACGCCGCCGCGGCCGCCTCGGCCCTGGCCGCCTCCGCCGCCTCGGCCCGGCGCCGGGCCTCCTCCGCGCGCAGCAGGGCCTCCTCGGCCGCGCGCTGCTTCTCCAGGCGCCGCTGCTCGGCCTCCCTGCGCTGCCGGGCCTCTTCCTCGGCCTTCTTGCGCAGCCGGGCCTGCTCCGCCTCGCGGGCCGCCTCCTCCGCCTCCAGCCGGCGTCGTTCCTCCTCGGCCTTGCGCCGGGCCTCCTCGGCCCGCTGCCTGGCCTCCTCTGCCTGGCGCTCGGCCTCGCGCCGGCGCGCCTCCTCCAGCTCGCGGCGCTTGCGCTCCTCCTCCTCGGCGCGGAGCTTGGCGAGCTGTTCCTGCCGCTCGCGCTCCAGCCGCTCCTCCTCGGCCTTGCGGGCCGCCTCCTCCTCGGCCTTGCGCCGGGCCTCCTCCTCGGCCTTCCGGCACGCCTCCTCCTGGGCCTTGATCTCGGCCTCGGACAGCGGAAGCAGCTGGTCGAGCCGGTGGCGTACGACCGTGGTGATCGTCTCCGGGTCCTGGCCCGCGTCGACCACCAGATAGCGGGTCGGGTCGGCGGCGGCCAGCGTCAGGAAGCCGGAGCGCACCCGGGCGTGGAACTCGGGCGGCTCGGACTCCAGCCGGTCGGGCGCCTCGGTGAACCGTTCCCGCGCGGTCTCCGGGTCGACGTCCAGCAGCACCGTCAGGTGCGGTACGAGTCCGCTCGTCGCCCAGCGCGAGATCCGGGCGATCTCGGTCGGGGAGAGGTCGCGGCCCGCGCCCTGGTAGGCGACGGACGAGTCGATGTAGCGGTCGGAGATCACGATCGCGCCGCGCTCCAGCGCCGGGCGGACCAGCGAGTCGACGTGCTCGGCGCGGTCGGCCGCGTACAGCAGCGCCTCGGCCCGGTTGGAGAGCCCGGCCGACGACACGTCGAGCAGGATCGAGCGCAGCCGCTTGCCGACCGGGGTCGCGCCCGGTTCCCGGGTGACGACGACCTCGTGCCCCTTGGCGCGGATCCACTCGGCGAGCGCCTCGACCTGGGTGGACTTGCCGGCGCCGTCGCCGCCCTCCAGGGCGAGGAAGAAACCGGTCGCGGCGGGGGCGACGGCCGGCTCGCCGCCGCGCAGCGCCTCGCGCAGGTCGCGGCGGAGCGGCACGCCGGAGCGGTCGTCCGTCTTCGCGAGCACGATCACCGCGACGGGCAGCAGCAGCGCGCCGGTCAGCATCAGGGCGAAGGCCGCTCCGCCATGGGCGAAGACGAAGGAGCCGGACGCCAGCCGGTGGGCGCCGATCGCCGCGGACAGCAGCGGACCGGCGAGCGCGCCCAGCGCGACGAGGACCCGCACGAGGGCCTGGAGGTGCTCCGTGGTCCTGGCCCGGCGCGACTCCTCGGTCTCCTGGTCGACCAGGACGTGCCCGGTGCGGGCGGCGACGCCCGCCGCGTATCCGGCGAGCACCGCGATCATCACGACGGTCGCCGTGTCCGGGACCAGGCCCATGGCGAGCATCGCGATGCCGGTGACGGCGACGGACAGCGCCAGCAGCCGGCGCCGCGACAGCGTGGGCAGCACCTTCTCCGCCGTACGGATGCCGACGCCCGCGGCGCCGGTCAGTCCGAGAATCAGCAGGGCGAACGTGGCCGGCCCGCCGCCCATCTCGCCCGCGTGCAACGCGGCGACGGCAGCGGCGGCGGCGATCGCCCCGGCGACGGCGGCCGAGGCGCCGATGATCACCGGCACGGCCCCGGTGCGGCCCCGGTCGGGCTCTCCCGCGGCCGACGGCCGGCGCAGGCCCTCCAGCGGGGAGCGCGGGCGCGGCGTCCGGTCGCCGGGCAGCTCCAGGAAGTACAGGACGGAGACCGAGGCCGAGAACAGGCCGGCCGCCACGTACGAGCCGAGCGCCGCCTGGTGGAACGAGAACCACTCCAGGCCCGAACCCAGCAGGTTGCCGACGAGCGTGGTGACGAGCAGGGCCGCCCCGGCGACCGGGATCGCGACGAAGCCCGTGCGCAGCGAGAGCCGGCGCAGCGCGTCGAGGTGGTCGGGGAGCGGGCGCACCGCCGCGCCCTGGGGGGGCGGGGCGGGCAGCAGCGCGGGCGCGGCGCCGTCCTTGGCGATCGTCCACAGGCGTTCGGCCGCGCCGGTCACGAAGACGGTGACGAGGATCATCAGGAGCGCCTGCCGCGGCATCCAGTCGATCCACAGCGGCGCGACGACCAGCAGCGCGAGCCGGAGCCCGTCCGTCCCGATCATCAGCCACCGCCGGTCCAGCGGCCCGTCCGGCGCGGTGAGCGTCGTCAGCGGTCCGAGGAGCACGGCTCCGAAGAGCAGGGTGGCGAGGATGCGGGCGCCGAACACCGTGGCCACGGCGAACGCCGCCCCCCGGTACCCGGCCCCGAATGAGCCCTCCAGGACCGCCGCTTGCAGCGACATCAGCACCAGCACGAGAAGGGCGAGGGCATCGCCGACGCCTCCGACGAACTGGGCGCTCCACAACCGCTTCAGCGGAGGGATGCGCAACAGGGCTCGTACGGCGCGCTCGCGTGAGTCTGCGGCAAGTGTGTCGGAGGTGGGGCTCACGACCGTTGGCTGCTCGGCTCGCGTCATCCGTCCAGCCTATCCGGACCGGCCGGGTCGCCGGATGCCCCGCCCGAACATGTGGACAACGTGGCGTGGCCTGTGGACAGCGCGGCGCGGCACGGCGGCCCGCTCTCCGCGCCGCGCCCGGGTGCCGCGCCCGGGTGCCGTGCCACGGGCCGCGCGGACCGGCCGTCGGTCGCCCGGGCCCGGGCCCCGCGCCCCAGGCGTCGCGGCCACGGCCCTCGCGCCGCCGTCCCGTACCCCGGCCCCCGTACGGCCCAGGGGCGACCCGGGCCGGGGCGTCCCCGCGCCGCGCCCAGTCCGTCGGCCCTCAGCCTCAGCTCTCCGCGGAGGCCGTGGTGGGTTCCTTCGCGGCGGCCGTCTTCTTCGCCGCGGTCTTCTTCGCGGCCGTCGTCTTCTTCGCGGCCACGGCCTTCTTGGCGGTCGTGGTCTTCTTGGCCGCCGTCTTCTTCGCCGCGGTCTTCTTCGCGGTCGCCTTCTTGGCCGGCGCCTTCTTCGCCGTCTTCTTCTTGGCGGGGCCCTTGGCCCGCTTCTCGGCGAGCAGCTCGTAACCGCGCTCCGGCGTGATCGTCTCGACGCTGTCGCCGGTGCGCAGCGTGGCGTTGGTCTCGCCGTCGGTGACGTACGGGCCGAAGCGGCCGTCCTTGACCACGACCGGCGCCCCGCTCACCGGGTCGGCGCCCAGCTCCTTCAGCGGCGGCTTGGCGGCGGCGCGCCCGCGCTGCTTGGGCTGCGCGTAGATCGCGAGCGCCTCTTCCAGGGTGATGTCGAAGAGCTGCTCCTCGGAGGCGAGCGAACGCGAGTCCGTGCCCTTCTTGAGGTACGGGCCGTAGCGGCCGTTCTGCGCGGTGATCTCGACGCCGTCGGCGTCCTCGCCGACGACCCGCGGCAGCGACATCAGCCGCAGCGCGTCGGCCAGCGTCACCGTCTCCAGCGACATGGACTTGAAGAGCGAGGCCGTCCGCGGCTTCACCGCGTTCTTGCCGGTCTTCGGCGTGCCCTCGGGCAGCACCTCGGTGACGTACGGGCCGTAGCGGCCGGCCTTCGCGATGATCTGGTGCCCGGTGACCGGGTCCGCGCCGAGCTCGAAGTCGCCGCTCGGCTTGGCCAGCAGCTCCTCCGCGTACTCCACGGACAGCTCGTCCGGAGCCAGGTCCTCCGGCACGTCCGCGCGCTGGTGGCCCTCGGCGTCCTTCTCGCCGCGCTCGATGTACGGGCCGTAGCGGCCGACCCGCAGCTTGATGCCGTTGCCGACGGGGAACGAGGAGATCTCCCGGGCGTCGATCGCGCCGAGGTCGGTGACCAGTTCCTTCAGGCCGCCGAGGTGGTCGCCGTCGCCGTTGCCCGCGTCGGAGGCCGCGCCCGCGCCCGCCAGATCGTCGCCGCCCGCGCCGAAGTAGAAACGCTTCAGCCACGGCACGGCCTGGGCCTCGCCCCGCGCGATGCGGTCGAGGTCGTCCTCCATCTTCGCGGTGAAGTCGTAGTCGACGAGCCGGCCGAAGTGCTTCTCCAGAAGGTTGACCACGGCGAACGACAGGAAGGACGGGACCAGCGCGGTGCCCTTCTTGAAGACGTAGCCGCGGTCCAGGATCGTGCCGATGATCGAGGCGTACGTCGACGGGCGGCCGATCTCGCGCTCTTCGAGCTCCTTGACCAGCGACGCCTCGGTGTAGCGGGCCGGGGGCTTGGTGGCGTGCCCGTCGGCCGTGATCTCCTCGGCGGACAGCGCGTCGCCCTCGGCGACCTGCGGGAGGCGGCGCTCGCGGTCGTCGAGCTCGGCGTTCGGGTCGTCGGCGCCCTCGACGTACGCCTTCATGAAGCCGTGGAACGTGATCGTCTTGCCGGAGGCGGAGAACTCGGCGTCCCGGCCGTCGCTCGCCCGGCCGCCGATCCTGACGGTCACGGAGTCGCCGACCGCGTCCTTCATCTGGGAGGCGACGGTCCGCTTCCAGATCAGCTCGTAGAGCCGGAACTGGTCGCCGGTGAGGCCGGTCTCGGCGGGGGTGCGGAAGCGGTCGCCGGAGGGGCGGATCGCCTCGTGCGCCTCCTGCGCGTTCTTGACCTTCCCGGCGTACGTGCGCGGCTTGTCCGGCAGATAGCCGGCCCCGTACAGCTGCGTGACCTGCGCCCGGGCCGCGGCGACCGCGGTGTCCGAGAGCGTCGTGGAGTCGGTGCGCATGTACGTGATGAAGCCGTTCTCGTACAGCTTCTGCGCGACCTGCATGGTGGCCTTGGCGCCGAAGCCCAGCTTCCGGCTCGCCTCCTGCTGGAGGGTCGTCGTGCGGAAGGGGGCGTACGGGGAGCGACGGTACGGCTTCGACTCGACGGACCGCACGGTGAACGCGCTGTCGGCGAGCGCGGCGGCCAGGGCGCGGGCGTTCGTCTCGTCCAGGTGCAGCACCTGGCCCGAGCCGGGCTTCAGCTGCCCGTCCGGGCCGAAGTCGCGGCCCTGGGCGACGCGGCGGCCGTCGACCGTGACGAGGCGGGCGGTGAGGGACGACGGGTCGGCGGCGTCCGCCGGCCTCGCGCCGCCGGACGCGGCCGCCCCGTTGGCGCCCGTTCCGGTGGAGAACGTTCCGGTCAGGTCCCAGTACTCGGCGGAACGGAAGGCGATGCGCTCGCGCTCCCGTTCGACGACGAGACGGGTCGCCACGGACTGGACCCGGCCGGCCGACAGCCGGGGCATGACCTTCTTCCACAGGACCGGCGAGACCTCGTAGCCGTACAGCCGGTCGAGGATCCGGCGGGTCTCCTGGGCGTCGACCATGCGCTGGTTGAGCTCGCGCGGGTTGGCGACGGCGGCCCGGATCGCGTCCTTGGTGATCTCGTGGAAGACCATCCGGTGGACCGGGACCTTGGGCTTCAGGACTTCCTGCAGATGCCACGCGATGGCCTCGCCCTCGCGGTCCTCATCGGTGGCGAGGAAAAGTTCGTCGGACTCGGCGAGGAGCTGCTTGAGCTTCCTGACCTGGGCTTTCTTGTCCGCGTTGACGACATAGACGGGCTGGAAGTCGTGCTCGACGTCGACGCCGAGCCGGCGGACCTCGCCGGTGTACTCCTCCGGTACCTCGGCGGCGCCGTTCGGCAGGTCGCGGATGTGCCCGACACTCGCCTCGACGACGTAACCGGGGCCGAGGTAGCCCTTGATCGTCTTCGCCTTGGCAGGCGACTCGACGATGACGAGTCGGCGGCCGCCCTGTGCGGTCTCGCTGGTCGGGGACAACTTCGCTCTTCTCTCCGGTCGACGCTCGGTGGGCATCCGGGCAACGCCATGGCGCTGCCGACGGTGCCGTCGCTGCGGAGTGTGACGGTACAACCCGCCCCCGTGTCAAACGGCAAAAGCCCGCAACGGCCACTCGAACGGTAACCCGACTCCCGCCATTCCTGCCGCCCGGACCACCCGCTTCGCCGGGCCCATGACCGCCGCCCAGCGGTTTCCGACCACTACGGCGGCGGTGCCGGACGGCCCGGCATGTCCGCCGCCCGGCGTGGGGCCCTCCGGGCGTGTTCCCCGCCGCGCCCTGCCGGTGTCCGGCGGGGAGACGCAGGCCCCGCGGGGCACGGGGGCCCGGCGGGACAAGGGGATCCGGCTGCGGGAGAAAGAGGAGACGGACCGGCGGAATGCGCGGGTCAGAGGGGAATGCGTGAGTCGGGTGGGAATGCGGGCGTCAGGTGTGCATGCGGAGGTCGGACGGGAAGTGCTCGGGTGGGAAACGGATCAGAGTGGATCAGATGCGAGTGAAGCACCACACACCGAGAACGAGAAAAAGTACGCCGAACAGTGTGGCGAGCGTGGCGGAAGCGAGGGGGCTCGCTCCGTGAGCCACCGGCGCGCGGTGGAACACCCGCGTCCCGGTCCACAGCAGGAGTGCGGCGCCGAACAGCGCGAACACTGCTCCGGCGAGGACCGCGGGTCCGCTCTCCATGTCCGTACGCCTCCCTGTCGCTGTTCGGCCGGGGCCCGTGCCGTCCGGTCAGGTGGAGGCTGTCACCCCGGGGCGTCCGGAACGCGAACCCCGGGTGAATGGCCGGAATCGCACTCCCCTGCGACCACGGGCCACGGGATGGCGTGGCGTGGTGCGGTACGGCGTGGCATGGTGCGGGCGGCGCGGTACGCGTGGCGTGGCGCGGTACGACGTGGGGCCCGCGCGGTGCGACGTGGGAACGACAGGCGCCGAACACCGTGCGCGGGGCGGCAGGCGGCGGGCGACGAACGCCGGACGACAGGCAGCGGCCGACGGGCGAGCACACCATCCCGCCGGACGCCAACCGGAACGCGCGGCACAGCACCCTCACCCGAGACGGCGAGCCCGAAGGCGCAGGTGACATGAGCGCCTCCCATACAAGAGGTACTACAGCCGAGCCGGAGCGGAACGGCCCCTGAACCGAACCGGACGGAGC
This sequence comes from Streptomyces tyrfis, assembly GCF_037034285.1. Classification (NCBI taxonomy): domain Bacteria; kingdom Bacillati; phylum Actinomycetota; class Actinomycetes; order Kitasatosporales; family Streptomycetaceae; genus Streptomyces; species Streptomyces tyrfis. The sequence goes on from NZ_JBAGJZ010000021.1 coordinate 26,704, forward strand.
TGAACGACCCCGGACCGACGCAGAACCGAGCTGGACGAAGCTGAGCAGGGCGACGCGGAAACGCGGCTCACCCCGACCCCGTCCCCGTCCTCCTCCCTCCTTCCCGTCCCCGTCCCGGCCCGGCCCCGTTCCGCCCCTTCCCCAGGAGCCGTCGTCCCCGGCGGAACCGTCACCCGTCCGACGGCACCGGCTCCAGGAAGCCCTCCTCCACCAGCAACCGGATCGCCTGCGGGGTGCGGTCGCGCAGCAGCACCGGGTCCTCGTTCATCAACTGGGCGATCGCGTCCAGGATCCGGCCCGCGGGCAGCGTCCCGTCGCACACCCCCGCGAAGCCCGCCCCGACGGCGTCGACCTTCGTCGCCCGCCGCATCCCGCGGTTCTGACGGAGCACCACGTGCTCGGGGTCCTCCGCGCCCGGCAGTCCGACCTGCTCCTGCACGACCTCGGCGGCCAGGGCGAACCGACCGGTCAGCAGCCCGGCGTCGTCCTGTTCACGCAGGTAGTCCTGACGGGCGAAGTGCGCCTCGACGGCCGGACCCAGCGGCTGCTCCACCGCGTGCGGCCACTCCTCGATCACGATGGACGGCTTCCCCGCGGCGGCCGCGGCGGACTTCCGCAGAGTGATCCAGCCGAAGCCCACGCCCTTGGTCCCGCGGGCCTCGAACTCGTCCAGCCAGGCGTCGTACCGTGCCGCGTACTCGGCGGGGTCCGTGCGATGGTCGCCGCTGTCGCGCAGCCACAGCTCCGCGTACTGCGTGACGTCCTGGACCTCGCGCTGCACGATCCACGCGTCGCAGCCGTGCGGCACCCAGGAACTCAGCCGGGTCTGCCAGTCCTCGCCCTCCACGTGCTGCCAGTTGGCGAGGAAGTGGGCGTACCCGCCCTCGTTGAGCCGGTCCCCCGACTGCCGCACCAGCGTCCGGCACAGGTCGTCGCCCGCCATCCCGCCGTCGCGGTAGGTGAGACGGGCGCCGGGCGAGATGACGAACGGCGGGTTGGAGACGATCAGGTCGTACGTCTCCTCGCCGACCGGCTCGTACAGCGAGCCCAGGCGCAGGTCCGCCGCGGGCGCGCCGGACAGGGCCAGCGTCAGCCGGGTGAATTCCAGCGCGCGCGGGTTGAGGTCGGTGGCCGTCACCCGGGAGGCGTGCAGCGAGGCGTGCAGCGCCTGGATGCCGGAGCCCGTGCCCACGTCGAGCGCGGAGGCGACCGGCTTGCGGACCGTGATCCCGGCGAGCGTGGTGGACGCCCCGCCGACCCCGAGGACCACGCCCTCCTCGCGCGAGCCGATGCCTCCGGCGCCGCCGACCGCGCAGCCCAGGTCGGAGACGATGTACCAGTCCTGGCCCTCGGGCCCGCCGTAGGGCCGCACGTCGACCACGGCACGCACCTCGTCGTCGGCGCGGACCACCCAGCCGTCCTCCACGCACTCCGCCAGCGGGAGCGCGGCGCGGGCGCGCTCGTGGGGAACGGGCCGCTGGAGCAGGAAGAGCCGCACCAGCGTCTCCAGCGGGGAATCCCCCCGGGTGGCACGGAGCGCCGGAACCGTCTCGCTGCGGGCGAGCGCGGCATAGGCGGGCGCGCCGAGCAGGTCGAGGAGCCCGTCGGCGGTGAAGGCGGCGGCGAGCAGGGCTTCGCGGAGCCGGGGCGAACGGTCGGGCGCGGGAAGGCGGGTCGTACTCACCCGACCATTGTGTCCGCTCCCGCCGACAACGGCGGCCCCGCCCGCGCCCGCCGGCCGGGCCGCCGCCCGCGTCGGCGGCGTCGACCGCCCGGTGACCGACAGCCCGGCGGCCCGGTGCTCGGCGCACTCGGACCACCGGGCTGCCGGGCTGTCGGGCCGCCGGGCCGCCGGGCCGCCGGGCCCCTCAGATCAACGGCCCGTCCAGCGAGCTCATGACTTGTCGCCGGACGTGGCGGTCGGGGACGGGGAGTCCGACCCGGTGGTGTCCGAACCGGTGGTGTCCGAACCGGGAGCGTCTGCCTTCGGCGGCGCGGAGGCGGACGGCTTCTGACAGCCCTTCTGCTTCGCCATCGCGTTGCCGACCTCGCCGGACTGCAGCCTCTTCAGCGCCTTGTCGCCACCGGTGCTGATCTTGTTCAGCTCGTCCGCGATGCCCTTGAGGCCGTCGGCGAACTTCGCCTGGTCCTTCGTGTCGAGGGCGTCGACCCTCTTCTGCAGGTTCGCGTAGGCCGCGGAGGAGGAGTTGAGCTCCTTCACCGCCTCCTTGTGCGTGGTCTCGCCGTTGTCGACGGGCGGCGGGCCGGCCGACTCGACGGCCGAGCCCAGTGCCTTGTACGCCTGCGAGATCTGCTGGAAGGCGGCCGAGTCGGTCTTCTGGACATCGGCGGGCTTGCTGTTGTCGGCGGTCTGCTGCTGGATGGCGGCGTTGGCGTTCGCGATCTTCTGCAGCTGGGGCTGGACCTGGTCGCAGACCGTCTTGGCCCAGTCGTTCACCTTGTCGCTCTTGTCGTCGCCACCGCAGCCCGACAGCGTGAGTACCAGTACCGCACCGCCGGACAGTGCGGCCGCAAGCTTCTTGTTCACCGGATCGGTCCCTTCCAAGACTCTCGGCCCCGGAACTTACACGTCGGCCGCCCTCCGCCCGGGTGCCGTGCGCCCGGTGGATGACCTTTTGCAGCCATTTGCACCAAACGAAATGAGGGAGATACAACTCACCCACACAGCCTTCAGAACACGCGAACACCGGAACGAGCAATCACGCGAACGGGTAAGCGTGTGCGGCCGGCGCCCATACGGGCCGGCGTGTGCGGGTCGGCGCATACGGATCAGCGCATACGGGTCAGCGCATACGGGTCAGCGTGTGCGCGGTCGCGCAGCTGCGGGGAGCCCCCGCCTCACGAAACGGCCGCCCGGTCGGGCCGGGCCGGACCGCCGTCGCCCCCGGGCCCCGTGTCCGGGCCCTCCTCGTCCCCGACCGCGACCCCCCGCCGCTTGGAGACGTAGACCGCGCCGACGATGACGACGACGGCGAGCACCGCCACCGCCGTCCGCACCCCGGGGCTGGCGTGCCGCCCGTAGCTGAACCGCACCACCGCCGGGGCGATGAGCAGGGCGACCAGGTTCATCACCTTCAGCAGCGGGTTGATGGCCGGGCCGGCGGTGTCCTTGAACGGGTCGCCGACCGTGTCGCCGATGATCGTCGCGGCGTGGGCCTCGCTGCCCTTGCCGCCGTGCCGGCCGTCCTCGACGAGCTTCTTGGCGTTGTCCCACGCGCCGCCGGAGTTCGCGAGGAACACCGCCATCAGCGTCCCCGTGCCGATGGCGCCCGCGAGATACGAGCCGAGCGCCCCGACGCCGAGCGTGAACCCGACGGCGATCGGCGCCAGTACGGCGAGCAGGCCGGGCGTGGCGAGCTCGCGCAGGGCGTCCTTGGTGCAGATGTCGACGACGCGGCCGTACTCCGGTCGCTCGCCCCGGTCCATGATCCCGGGGTGCTCGCGGAACTGCCGCCGCACCTCGTGGACCACGGCGCCGGCGGACCTGGCCACCGCGTTGATCGCCAGCCCGGAGAAGAGGAAGACGACCGCGGCGCCCAGCATCAGGCCCACCAGGTTGTTGGGCTGCGAGATGTCCAGACTGAGCGACATCGACCCGGCCCCGGCCGCCACGTCGTCGACCGCCCCGGCGATCGTGTCGCGGTACGAGCCGAACAGCGCCGACGCCGCCAGCACCGCTGTGGCGATGGCGATGCCCTTGGTGATGGCCTTGGTGGTGTTGCCGACGGCGTCCAGGTCGGTGAGGACCTGCGCGCCCGCGCCCGTGACGTCACCGGACATCTCCGCGATGCCCTGCGCGTTGTCGGAGACCGGTCCGAACGTGTCCATGGCCACGATGACGCCCACGGTGGTGAGCAGCCCCGTGCCCGCCAGGGCCACCGCGAAGAGCGCCAGCGTGATCGACATGCCACCGAGTAGGAAGGCCCCATAGACGGCCAGCCCGATCAGCAGGGCCGCGTAGACGGCGGACTCCAGGCCCAGCGAGACGCCCGCGAGCACGACGGTGGCCGGACCGGTCAGCGAGGACTTGCCGATGTCCCTGACGGGACGCCGGTTCGTCTCGGTGAAGTAGCCGGTCAGCTGCTGGATCAGGGCGGCCAGCACGATCCCGACGGCGACGGCGGCCAGGGCGAAGAGCCGGGGGTCGCCGCTGCGCGAGGTGATGGCGACCTCGGTGACCCCGGCCAGGTCCGCGTACGAGGACGGCAGGTAGAGGAAGACGCCCACGGCCACCAGCGCCAGCGAGATCGCGGCGGAGAGGAAGAAGCCGCGGTTGATGGCCGTCATGCCGCTGCGGTCGGCGCGCCGCGGGGACACCGCGAAGATCCCGATCATCGCGGTGACCACGCCGATCGCCGGAACGATCAGCGGGAGGGCCAGACCGAAGTCCCCGAAGGCGGCCTCGCCGAGGATCAGCGCCGCCACGAGCGTCACGGCGTACGACTCGAAGAGGTCGGCCGCCATGCCCGCGCAGTCCCCGACGTTGTCGCCCACGTTGTCCGCGATGGTGGCGGCGTTGCGCGGGTCGTCCTCCGGAATGCCCTGCTCGACCTTGCCGACGAGGTCGGCGCCGACGTCCGCCGCCTTCGTGAAGATGCCGCCGCCGACCCTCATGAACATGGCGATCAGCGCGGCGCCGAGTCCGAACCCCTCCAGCACCTTCGGGGCGTCGGCCGCGTAGACGAGCAGGACGCAGGAGGCGCCGAGCAGCCCGAGCCCCACGGTGATCATGCCGACGACGCCACCCGTGCGAAAAGCGATCCTCATCGCCCTGTGCGAAACGACGGTGAGGTCCTTTTCCGGTTCGCCTTCTTCCGGAGTCGCCTCACGCGCGGCGGCGGCCACTCGGACATTGCTGCGCACGGCGAGTCGCATGCCGATGTATCCGGTGGCCGCCGAGAAAAAAGCGCCCAGCAGAAAGAACAGGGAGCGCCCGGCGCGCTGCGACCAGTTGTCGGCAGGAAGCAGAAGGAGCAGAAGGAACACCACGACCGCGAACACGCCGATGGTACGGAGCTGCCGGGCCAGATACGCGTTCGCGCCCTCCTGGACGGCGGCCGCGATCTCCTTCATCCGCTCGGTCCCCTGGCCCGCCGCCAGTACCTGCCGCAACAGCAACCGGGCGACGACCAGCGCGGCGACCGCGACGACCGCGACGGCGACCACGATGACACGGTTGTCGTCCGTGAGCACCGCGGCCGCGAGGGAAGACGCCCGGCCCGGACGTGCGGAGAATGCGGAATCCTGTGCCGGCCCTGCCAGTGGAATGTCGAAGATCTCCGCCATACGTCCTCCTTGACGCTCAGCGTTCAAGACGTGGACGGATTGTAAGGAGACCTGGGTGAGCGAGCAGCGCACTGTGACCGCAATGGGCGTTCACGACCGGATCGATAAGAGATCGGGGCCGCGGATCACTCCGAATGCAGTAATGACACCGAATGACGAAAGACGAAACGGGCGGGAATCAAGGAAACAAGTAATCAAGGAAATCAACGAATCAGCGGCGCCGGGACGACGACGGGCGCGTCGGACGGCGAGGGCGCGCCGGGGCGACAGCCCATCGGTCGGCGCGGCGATGTGCGGCGAGAGGCGGCACGGGTGCCGTGGAGGTCGTCGGACGGCGGAGTCACGCGCCCCCGATCCCCGAGTACGGCTGCGGAACCCGGGGCGACCGCAGGCCCCGGGCCCGAGCCGTCACTCCACAAAGGCCCGGGCCCTGGTCCTCACGACCACAGAGACCCGGGCCTCGCCGCCTCAGGGAAGAGACGAGCGCCACCTCGGGCAGGGGGCGAAGGCCGGCTCAGGGAAGCGGGGAAGGGACGAGCGCCGCCCCTCAGGGAAGAACGGTCACCGGCGTCTTCGGCCAGGTCATACGGATCACTCCGCCGTTGACGCCCGATCTGACCTCCACGTCGTCGACGAGGCCGCTGATGACCGCGAGGCCCATCTCGTCCTCGCCGTCGACGTCGGTTCCGGGCCCCGGTTCGTCGAGGCCCGCGCCGGGCATGTCGCCGCGCGCCGCGGAGACCTCTCCGGGGGCGGGCGCGTCGCCCGGCCCGGGCACTTGGTCGCCGACCTCGATGGAGAAGGACTTCTCCTCCTCGATCAGAGCGACGGAGACGGGAGCGGTGATGTCGTGACTGCGGTGCAGCCCGACCGCCCGGCTGCAGGCTTCACCGACGGCGAGTCGGACCTCGTCGAGCACGGCTTCGTCGACCCGCGCTCGGCGCGCCACGGCGGCCGCCACGAGGCGCGCCGTCCTGACGTGTTCGGGCTGGGCACTGAAGCGGAGTTCAACGGTGGCCATGCGATCCCCCTCAGACGTACGGGCGTGCATCCCAGGAGCCCGGGCAGGTGGCCCGCCGCTCCGGCTCTTCTTCCGGTTTTCCTCTGGTCTTCACTTCGGCCCTCACGCGGTCCTCTTCCAGCCTGCCAGGCGTCGGCCCCGCCCTGGACCGAGCTGCCTCGTCCGGCCCTCCAGGGGCTCCTCATACGGTCCTCGCCCGGAAGCCGACCTTCCGCCCGGGACGAACCAACCCGTCGGCCGATCCGCGCCGGAACCGCCGACAGTCTCCGGACGGCTACGGCCGACGATCACCGGCCGCACCACCGACGCCCTCGCCCGAGCGGTCCAGTCGGCCCGATCCCGCGACCGGCCCGACCCCGCGACCGGTCCAGCCGGGCGACGAGCCCAACCGGACAACGCCGACAGGGCGACGGGCCGTCCGGGCGACGGACAAACCCGACCGCTGATCGAGGCCGGTGATCGGACCGGCGAAGGCCCAGGGGCACGCCCCGTCCTGTCATCGCGCGGACCCGCTGTCATACGCGGGCCGCCACCGAACCGCCGGCCCCGGGCATCGCTGCCGAACGCCACCGAACCCAACCAGTCGTCCGATTCAACCCATCGACTTCGACCCATCGACTTCAACCGTTCGGCTTCGACCGTTCGACTCTTACGTTCGACCAATCGACTACCCAAAAACAGGGCGCCCGACCCGCTCGGCGAGCAGAGATCCGGGAATATCCGGAATCGGCCGGCCAACCTCGACAAACCGAACCATCCGCTCCCGGGCATCCACGACCCAGCCGTCCGGGCCGCCCGGCACTCCCTCTTCGGGCACGCCCGTACTCGGACGTATCGGACCAACCCGCGAACATTCGGCGCACGTCGGCCGACGGCCACCGGCGCGCCGGCGCCATACCGACCCCCGCCACCCTCGGCGGAGACGTCCGGCGTGTACCCGATCGACCGTCGGCCAGTCCGGTCACCGGGGCGCACAGGGTCCCGGGCGCGGGCCCCACACGCGGGCGACCGGCCCGGCGAACCGGGCGGACCGCAGCCGTCAGTCGGTGGCCGCGACCGCCTCGTCGACCGTGGTGTGAATCGGGAACACCTTGGTCAGACCGGTGATTCGAAAGATCTTGAGAATGCGCTCCTGGTTGCACACGAGGCGCAGCGAGCCCTCATGGGCCCGGACGCGCTTCAGGCCGCCCACGAGCACGCCGAGGCCGGTGGAGTCGAGGAAGTCGACGCCTTCCATGTCGACAACCAGGTGGTAGCTGCCGTCATTCACCAACTCGACCAACTGCTCGCGCAGCTTGGGCGCGGTATACACATCAATCTCGCCACCGACCTCGACGACCGTGCGGTCGCCACCAGGGCCGGACACATTGCGAGTCGACAAGGACAGGTCCACGGATCCTCCAGCACCTTGCTATCGAGCGGTCGCCCCTCGGTCTCCCCGGCGGAGCCAGGGGACGGATCGCCAGCCGCGATGGCATTCAATCACTTACCAGCAGCCATGCACGACGCCTTGGGACCATTGTCCGTCACGCCAGTGACACACTCGGTGCCGATGGCCAAGAATCACCGCCCCAGTCGACCACCCGGGAACAGAGACTCCGGCTCCTCTCCCGACCTGGTCCTCGACCGGCTCGCCGCAGCGGCGGGCCGGTCCGCGCGCATCACTCATACGGAGCACTTGCCCCCGCGTACGGGCACCCATGCCATCTGGCCCGACCGCATCCGGCCAGAAGTGATCGCCGCGATCCAGGAGGCCGGAATCGATCACCCCTGGGTGCACCAGGCGGTGGCCGCCGAGCACGCCCTGGACGGCGAATCCGTGATCATCGCCACTGGCACGGCGTCCGGGAAGTCGCTCGCCTATCTCGCCCCGGTCCTCACCGCCCTGCTCGACGGCTCCGAGGCTCCGAACGGGCGGGGCGCGACCGCCCTGTACCTCGCCCCCACCAAGGCTCTGGCCGCCGATCAGCGGCGTGTCGTGAAGGAACTCGCGGCTCCTCTCGGCACCGCCATCAGGCCCGCCGTGTACGACGGCGACACACCGGTCGAAGAACGCGAATGGGTGCGCCAGTACGCCAATCACGTCCTGACCAATCCCGACATGCTGCACCGCGGCATACTCCCGTCCCACCCCCGCTGGTCCTCCTTCCTGCGCGCCCTGCGCTATGTCGTCATCGACGAGTGCCACACCTACCGGGGCGTCTTCGGCTCCCACGTCGCCCAGGTCATACGCCGGCTGCGCCGCCTGTGCGCCCGCTACGGGGCCGATCCGGTCTTCCTCCTCGCCTCGGCCACCGCCGCCGAACCCGCCGTCGCGGCGGGCCGACTCACCGGCCTCCCCGTCACAGAGGTCTCCGACGACTCCTCCCCCCGCGGCGAACTGGTCTTCGCCCTGTGGGAGCCGCCGCTGACCGAACTGCACGGCGAGAAGGGCGCGCCCGTTCGCCGCACCGCCACCGCCGAGACCGCCGACCTCCTCACCGACCTCACCCTGCAGGGCGTCCGCTCGGTCGCCTTCGTGCGCTCCCGCCGCGGCGCCGAACTGATCTCCGTCATCGCCAAGGAACGCCTCGCCGAGGTGGACCGCTCGCTGCCGGCCCGGGTCGCGGCCTACCGCGGCGGCTATCTACCCGAGGAGCGCCGTGCGCTGGAGCGGGCCCTGCACTCCGGCCGACTCCTCGGTCTGGCCGCCACCACCGCCCTGGAGCTCGGCGTCGACGTCTCCGGCCTGGACGCCGTCGTCATCGCCGGCTACCCGGGCACCCGGGCGTCGCTGTGGCAGCAGGCCGGCCGTGCCGGGCGGTCCGGCCGAGGCGCCCTGGCCGTGCTGGTCGCCCGAGACGATCCGCTGGACACCTTCCTCGTGCACCATCCCGAGGCGCTGTTCCAACAGCCTGTGGAGTCGACCGTCCTCGACCCGGACAACCCGTACGTCCTCGCCCCGCACCTGTGCGCCGCCGCCGCGGAGCTCCCGCTGACCGAACCGGACCTGGAGCTCTTCGGCCCGGCAGCGACGGAGCTGCTGCCGCAGCTGGAAGCCGCGAAACTGCTGCGCCGACGGGCATCGGGCTGGCACTGGACCCGCCGCGAACGTGCCGCCGACCTCACCGACATCCGGGGAGAGGGCGGCCGCCCCGTCCAGATCGTCGAGGAGGGCACCGGCCGGCTGCTGGGCACGGTCGACGAGGCCGCCGCGCACACCTCCGTCCATGAGGGCGCCGTCCATCTCCACCAGGGCCGCACCTACCTGGTCCGCAAGCTGGACCTGGAGGACTCCGTCGCTCTCGTCGAGGAGGCGGTGCCGCCATATTCCACGACGGCCCGCGACACCACGGCCATCGCCGTCCTGGAGACCGAGACCGAGATCCCGTGGGGAGACGGCCGGCTCTGCTACGGCTCGGTCGAGGTCACCAATCAGGTCGTCTCCTTTCTGCGTCGCAAACTCATCACCGGGGAGGTGCTCGGCGAGACCAGGCTGGATCTGCCGCCCCGCACCCTGCGTACGCGCGCCGTGTGGTGGACGGTCACGCAGGACCAGCTCGACGCCGCCCGCGTCAACCCGGAGATCCTGGGTGGCGCCCTGCATGCGGCCGAGCACGCGTCCATCGGGCTGCTGCCGCTCTTCGCCACCTGTGACCGGTGGGACATCGGCGGCGTCTCCGTACCATTGCACCCGGACACCCTGCTGCCCACGGTCTTCGTGTACGACGGCCACCCGGGCGGCGCCGGGTTCGCCGAGCGGGCCTTCCATACGGCCCGTGCCTGGCTGACCGCGACCCGTCAGGCCATCGCGTCCTGCGAATGCGAGGCGGGCTGCCCCTCCTGCATCCAGTCCCCCAAGTGCGGCAACGGCAACGATCCCTTGCACAAGCGAGGAGCCGTACGCCTCCTCGGCGAACTCCTCCGATCCGCCCCGCCGGAGCCGGAGAATCTCGAGAAGCCCGAGTAGCCGGAGAAGCCAAAAAACCCGGAGGAGCTGGGACGAACTGGAAGGACTGGAGGAGCCCGTGAAGCCTGACTCCCCGGTGTCCCCGGGTGCAGTGCTCCCGGGCGCAGCGCTTCCGGGTCCCCCGATCCCGGCCCCGGAGCAGGCATCGGGGGCTCGGGAGGAGGAGCCTGCGGAGGGCCGGCCCGGGATCTGACCTCCGGTTCGTACGGCCCGAGCGCCACCCGGGCCGTCACATCGGCGATCTCCCCGCGGACGGCGCACCGCACCACCGTCGCTCCTTGTGCCGCGGCCACCTTCTCGGCCGCCCGGCACGCCTGCTCGGCTCCTCCCAGGGCCCGGTCGGCCGCCGCCAGGGCGGCCAGGTCCGCCGCCCCACCGGCCCGGTGTCTGACGACCACCACCTGTCCGAGCGCCAGCACGATGGCGAACACCACGCACAACGTCGCCGTCGTCATCGCCACCCACACCGTCGCCAGCCCAGCGTCCCCGCCCGGCGCGTGCTCTCCCTCCCCGTCCGGAAGCGGTGCGCCGCCCGCGTCGGCCTTCCTCTTTTCCCCTTCCTCGCGCGTTTCTTCCTCCTCGCCCGCTCCGGTCGCGTCGCCTCCGCTCCCCGCCACTCCGATCACATCCCCTCCCAGCCCTGTCCCGGTGCCGCCCTCACCGTGTCCTCGGCCAGGGCCGCCGCCTCCGCGTGCAGAGTCAGGGCCAGCGGGCCGAGGCCGGGCGTCGGGGCCGCCACCCGCACACGCCACAGCTCACCGGCCCGTTCCATCGAGACCTCCGCTCCGCGGGGAGCCGCCGCCCGTGCGGCCTCCAGCGCCTGGGGCTCCGGCTCCGAGCGGGCCGCCGCTCTGGCCCCGGCCCTGGCCGCGTCCACGCAACGAATCTGGGCCGAGGCGGCCATCAGCGCCCAGACCAGCGACAGGGCGAAGACCACCAGCACCGGAACCGCCATGGCCGCTTCCGCCGTCACCGCGCCCCGGTCCCTCGTCCCGCCGACGACGGCCCCGGAACGATGTCCGTCACCCGACCGTCGGCTCGCTCTAGAACTTCGCATCGAGTGCTTCCTTCACCAGTGACTGCAACGCGGACATGACCGGCTGGCTGGTGACCACCTTGTAGAGCACCGCCGCGAACGCGCAGGCAGCGATCGTCCCCACCGCGTACTCGGATGTCGTCATCCCGTCGTCCGACCGGACCCGGCGCATCACGCCCCGCACCCAGTTCCTGATTCGCTGTGCCATGACAAACCCCCATGTCACGCATGCTTCGCATACGCGTTTCGTAATGCTCCGACGCTTCACCTTGATCGCTTTTCAACCGCTTTGAGTCGTTTTGTGTTGTGGATCGTCCTGCATGGAAAGCCGCTGGTTCTCCCGTCAGCTCTCCTTCAGCCGGCCCTCCTCCCTCAGCAGTTCCTTCCTCAGCAGTTCCTTCCTCACCTGGTGTGGAGCAGGCCGCTCGCCAGCCCGATCACGACAGGCGCCACCCCGACGGCCAGGAAGGCAGGAAGGAAGCAGAGCCCCACGGGTGCGGTGATCAGCACACCCGCCCGCTGCGCACGGGCCACGGCCGCGCTCGCCCGCTCCGCCCGCATCGCCTCGGCCAGCCGCGCCACCGGTTCCGCCGCCGGAGCTCCTGTCGCCCCCGCCCGGTACAGGCATCGGGACAGCTCGTGGGAGCCCGGTATCTCGCCGAACCTCCCCCAGGCCACCGCCGGTTCACCGCCGAGCCGGATCTCCGCCGCGGCCCGCGCCAGTCGCTCGCCCACCGGTCCGCCCAACGACTCACCGACAGCCTCCGCCGCCTCCCTCGGCCCTGCTCCGGCGGAGACGCAAGCCGCCAGGAGATCCGCCGCCAACGGGAGCTGGCGCACCGCCTCGGCCGCCTCCGCGTCGTCCGCCGCCGGACGCCGACCGCGCCGGGCCCGTAGCCACCGCCAGGTGCCGTACGCCGCCATCAGCCCGGCCACGCACCCCGGCAGGCCGCCGACCAGCACCGCTGCCGCCGTGGCAGCGGCCATCGGCAGCGCCCAGTCCTTCGCCCGGGCACCGGACACCGTCCACCCGCGGCGTCCCCGCTTCTCAGGACCGATCGCGAGCAACAGCGCGCCCCTGCGGCGCACCGCACGCCTTCTCCTGCGCCCCACCAGGGCGAGCACCAGCCACAGGGCCGCGCCCACGCCCGCCGACACGACCGCCGCCCCGTGGACGGCTTCGCCGGCCGCCCCGCTCATGCCGCCTCCCCCGCTCGTACGATGCGGCCGGCCCAGCCGAGCCCGGCCGCCTCCAGCAACCCGCCCGTCACCAGGCAGGCCAGCCCGGCCGGGGTGTGCAGCAGCACCCGCAGCGGTTCGGCTCCCAGCGCCGCCCCCAGCCCCAGTCCCAGCACCGGCAGCAGCGCCAGCACGGCCACCGTCGACCAGGCTCCCGCCAGTTGGGCCCGCAGCTCCTCTCGTCTGCGCCGTTCCGCCCGCAGAGCGCCCTCCAGACGGTCCAGCCCCGCGGCGAGTCCTGCTCCCCCGTCCACCGCCACCCGCCAGCAGGCCGCCACCCCGGCAAGCCCTTCCAGCCCCGGTACCCGTGCCGCCTGACCGAGCGCCCCCGGTACGTCGCCGCCGAACCGTGCCGCGGCGCACACACCGGCCTCCGCCGGCCCCATCGCCCCGGTCCCGCGCACAGCGGCGAGCAGCGCCCGCCCCGGTTCACGACCGGCCCTCAACTCGCCCGCGACAGCACCGCACAATGCGACGACGCCGTCGGCCCGGAGTTCCTGTTCCCGTCTCAGCGCCCGCCGCCGCAGCCACCGCCCCACCCAGGGGACCGCCGCCGCACCGGCCGGCAGAGGAAGCAGGGACTGCCCCAGCACGGCCACGACCAGCGCCACCGGAAGACAGAGCCACTCCCGCCGTTCCCGCACCCGTTTCCGCGACCAGGTCCACGTCCGCTCCCACCACCGGCACAGCGGCGGCTCCGCCGCGCCGCCGGTGAACATCGCCCGCGCTCTGCGCCGTCCCCGGCCCCGCACCACCAGCGACCACGCGACCACCGACAGGCACAGGGCCGCCGCGCAGTCCGCGCCCGTCACCGCTCCGGGCGTGGCGCCCCCGTTCACAGCGCGCCCCCGATCAGCGACCGCAGCCGCTCCCAGCCCCGCTCCTCGACGAAGCCGGCGCCGCCCCAGCGCAATGCGGGCTCGGTCACGACCAGCCCGGCCGCGTCCCTGCCCAGGACATGCACCTCCGCGATCCGCCGCCGCCCCGCCCGGTCCCGTACGAGGTGGACGACCACTGACAGAGCCGCCGCCAGCTGGCTGTGCAGCGCCGCCCGGTCCAGGCCCGCCGCCGTCCCCAAGGCCTCCAGCCGAGCCGGGACGTGCTCGGCGGCATTGGCGTGAACCGTCCCGCAACCGCCCTCGTGCCCGGTGTTCAGCGCGGCCAGCAGCTCGGTGACCTCGGCGCCCCGAACCTCCCCGACCACCAGCCGGTCGGGGCGCATGCGCAGCGCCTGCCGCACCAGGTCACGGAGGGTCACCCGTCCGGCGCCTTCCTGGTTCGCCGGGCGCGACTCCAGCCGCACCACATGCGGGTGATCCGGTCGCAGCTCCGCCGAGTCCTCGGCGAGCACGATTCGCTCCTGTTCCCCGACCGCGCCCAGCAGACTCGACAGAAGCGTCGTCTTCCCGGCGCCGGTACCCCCGCTGATCAGATACGAGACCCGGGCCTCCACCAGCGCCCTCAGCAGCCGGTCGCCGCCCGGCGGCACGGTACCCGCCGCGACCAGCTCCGCCAGCGAGAAGGCCTGGGGCCGGACCACGCGCAGCGACAGACACGTCGAGCCGACGGACACCGGCGGCAGCACGGCATGCATGCGGGTGCCGTCCGGCAGCCGGGCGTCCACCCAGGGCCGGGCGTCGTCGAGCCGCCGCCCCGCCACGGCCGCCAGCCGCTGCGCCAGCCTGCGCACCGAGGCTGCGTCCCGGAACGTCACCGCGGTGAGTTCGAGCCCGCGGCCCCGGTCCACCCACACCCGGTCCGGCGCCGAGACCAGTACGTCCGTCACCGCGGAGTCGGCGAGGAGCGGCTCCAGCACCCCCGTGCCGACCAGCTCGCCGCGCAACTCATCGGCCGCGCTGAGCACTTCGGCGTCCCCCAGCAACCGCCCCTGGGCCCGTAGCGCGGCCGCGACTCCGGCAGGGGTCGGCGCCGCGCCGCTCTGCGCCAGCCGTTGCCGTACGGCGTCGAGCAGCACATCGGTCATGGCGCGCCTCCGACGCCGCGTCCCGCCATGCCGTCCGAGGTCGATGCCCGTTCCCAGAACGCCGCGCAGAACCTGGCCAGTGGGTCGCGCGGACCGCCGCCCGGAGGAACCCCGCTGTCCTGAGCCGCCGACAGCCCCACGTCGACCGGGAGCTCACCGGCGAGCGGCAGGCCCAGGGACTGCGCGACCCATCGCTCGTCGAGGCCCGCCGCGTAGGGTCCGCGGGCCACCACTCGCAGGTCGTCCAGGACCATCCGGGCCATCGACGCCACGCGCTTCGCCGCCGCGACCGCACGGAGCTCCCCCGGCACCACCAACAACCCGAGATCCAGCTGGGCGAGCGCCTCGGCCACCGACTCGTCGACCCGGCGCGGCAGGTCCACGACCACCACTCCGCCGAGCCTGCGCGCTGCGGCCAGCACCGCCCGCATGGCCTGCGGCGGGATGGTCACACAGTCGTCACGGCCCCAGCTGAGCACCCGCAGCCCGTGCAGCGACGGCAGCGACTCCTCCAGTGCGCCGCCACCGACCCGCCCCTTCGAGTGGGCGAAATCCGGCCACCGCATACCCTCGGCCCGCTCGCCTCCGAGCAGCACATCGATCCCCCCGCCGAGCGGATCACCGTCGATCAGCATCGACCTGCGCCCCGACCTGGCGGCGGTCACCGCGAGGGCGCAGGCCAGTGTGGACGCTCCGGAACCACCCCTTCCACCGATCACCCCGACGGTGAGCGCGGGCCGACCGACGCCCTCCACCGCGTTGGCGATCTGATCGACGAGCCAGCCCTCCGCGTCGGGCAGCCGCAGCACGTATTCGGCTCCGATCTCCACGGCGCTGCGCCAGACGGCCGGGGCGTCCTCGTCCCGCCCGACGAGCATCACCCCCCGCCTGCGCGCCGCTCCGCGGCACCTGTGGGCGGCGTCGTCCCCCACCAGAACCATCGGGGACTGTTCCCAGCTGCCCCTGCGTTCGGGCAACGAGTGGTGAACTTCCGGTTCCGCTCCGGCGGCCGCGCACAGCCGCAGGAGATCGTCGAGGAGTTCCACGTCCTCGGTCACGATCAGTGGTCCGCCCCGGCGCGCTCCGGCGGCCGGCAGACGATCCCGTGCGATGGATTCGGCCACGATCTCCGTCCCCCTTCTCACTGCACGTTCATCGCGGTTCGCGACGATCTCGGAGACGTTCCGAGATCCGCGATTCCGCTGCCCGCGGACTTCGCGGTCGGAATCACCGTGCAGTGCTTCCGGAAAACTTGTGGATCTTGCTCGAAATCTGTGGACACCCTCGGCGTTGTGAATAACTCCGTCACCCATACCGGCGACATCCGGAGCGCACCCCTTCCGTCACGCAACGTGACGGCCCAAGATGATGAGGAACCGGTCGCCAGCAGGCCGGCCGGACCGAATTGGGGGGAGAATGATTGATTCCGATTGGCAGAAACGTGCCCGGACATGCGACGACCCCCGCCGGGGGGGAGAGCGGGGGTCGTCCCCACGGCCGACTCGGGGGGGGGAGGAGCCGGACCGGGTTAGCACGGTCGCGAACGATCCGTGACTTCCATGGTGTACCCGAGAGCCTTCTCAGGCAAACCCACGCGCCGGAGTTTACGCCGAATGGTGGGCCCCTATGCTCTGCGTTGTGGAAAACCGCTTCTTGCCGCGCACTGCAGCCTTCTTCGACCTGGACAAGACGGTCATTGCGAAGTCTTCGACGCTGACCTTCAGCAAGTCCTTCTACCATGGCGGACTGATCAACCGCCGCGCCGTACTGCGCACCGCGTACGCACAGTTCGTGTTCCTTGCCGGAGGTGCAGATCACGACCAGATGGAACGGATGCGGGAATATCTCTCCGCGCTATGCAAGGGCTGGAACGTCCGGCAAGTGAAGGAAATCGTCGCCGAGACTCTGCACGACCTGATCGACCCGATCATCTACGACGAGGCGGCGACGCTCATCGAGGAGCATCACACCGCCGGCCGCGACGTGGTGATCGTCTCCACCTCGGGCGCCGAAGTCGTCGAGCCCATCGGTGAGCTGCTCGGCGCCGACCGGGTCGTCGCCACCCGCATGGTCGTCGGCGACGACGGCTGCTTCACCGGGGAGGTGGAGTACTACGCCTACGGACCGACGAAGGCAGAGGCGATCAAGGCGCTCGCCGTGTCGGAGGGGTACGACCTCTCGCGCTGCTACGCCTACAGCGACTCCGTCACCGACGTACCGATGCTGGAGTCCGTCGGCCACCCACACGCGGTGAATCCGGACCGCGCCCTACGGCGCGAAGCGACCCTTCGCGAGTGGCCGATTCTCGTCTTCAACCGCCCGGTCCGTCTCAAGCAGCGGCTGCCCACGTTCTCGATGCCGCCGCGCCCGGCACTGGTCGCGGCAGCGGCGGTGGGTGCGGCCGCGGTCACGGCCGGACTGGTCTGGTACACCGCACGCCGACGGACTCCTATGGCCTCCGCCTGACACCGGGCCGGGCGACACCTCCCGACCAGCCGCCCCGCCTCTCGCCGCTCCGACGAGGGTCCGCCCGCCCCACCACGGCGGGCGGACCGGCCGTACATCGCGCCCGCTCCTCGCCCTCGCCGGTCAGGCAGGACGACTCACCCCGCCCAATCAGGCGATATGCGTAACTCACCCGTAATTGAATATAAAAGTAAAGAAGTGAGGTCATCTCTACCACTCCTCCCGTCCCCGGAGGTACAAAGGACTCAACGGCCCGCGAGACCAAGGACGTCCGAGAGGATCACCTGTAACGCATAAACGGCCCCACGGACCGAGCATGAAAACCGAGCACCCACGCGACGTCGACCCGTCGATTACGGGCCAGCCGCACCAGGGAACGGGCAAAGCCCCCGACCTGATGGGCACATATCGAGGACGCCTGGTAACTGGGTGGACATGCCAGCGGCGGTACCGAGGGCGGTACCGCCGCAACCCTTGTGCAGCCGGCGAGATCCATGGCGTGGACATCGCTCGCGACTCCGTGCCGCCGACGGGCGTGACTGTCGGCGCAGGCATGGCCCGTAGCGGGCAACTCCCTTGGGGCAGGCGGAAAACGCGGCCGTGACGCGAAGCAGCTCGCCCTGATCCGGTCTCCTGGCATCACGAAGCCCGCCTACACCGGCATCACGGACCCGCCACGCTGCGCCGACGCCCCACCGCCGCAGTACGCCGCGCGCCCGGTCACCGCATTACCCCGGGCGCCCTCCGATGTCGCTTCACGCCCGTCCCGTCACACGCGTCGCCTCACGCGGCGCCGCGCTGCAGCGCCTCGCACACCGCCGTCGACTCCCTGACGCCCAGTTCCACGGATCGCCCGCAGTGCGCGATCCAGGCCGCCATTCCGTCCGGCGTTCCGGACAGGTACCCCTCGAACGCCGCCGCGTACGCCGCCCGGCCCTGTTCCGCGTGGCCCACTTCGGCAGGACAGATCGACTTGGGGTCGAGCCCGGTACCGATCAAGACGATCCGTTCGGCGGTCCGGGCGACAAGGCCGTTGTGCGAGCAGAAAGGACGCAGGGCCAGCAGTTCACCGTGCACGACCGCTGCCGTCACCAGCGCGGGCGCGGCAGTCCCCGAAAGGAGCAATCCGGAAAGCCCGTCCAGCCGCCCGGCCACCTCGTCGGCATCGGGCAGCGGCGCTTCGATCAGAGGCTCGTCGACGCGTTCACCCGCGAGCCGCGGTCGGCCGACGGCGTCCTCCGGCTCCGCCCGCCCGGCCGCCACCAGGTGCAACCGCGCCAGCACCCGCAACGGCGACTGCCGCCAGATGGAGAGCAGTTGCCCCGCCTCGGCCGTGAGCCTCAGAGCCGCCCCGATCACCCGCGCCTCGTCGTCACCGCTGAAATCGCTGCGCCGACGCACCTCCTCCAGGCTCCAGTCGGCGCCGTACAGCGCAGCCGAACCGCGGGCTCCGCGCAGCGCGGCTTCGGCCGTGACCTCGTTGCTGCGGCGTCTCATGACGCGATGTCCGTAGACCCGGTCCACGGCCTTGCGCACGGAGTCCACCGACTCGGCGACTCCCGGCAGAGCAGCCAGGGCGGCGAGCGGATCGGGGGCAGTCGTACTCATAAGTAGCGAGGCTACGCGCCCGCCCCGCCGATAACACACGGGAGTGGGCATCTTCACGAGGCGCGACAGCGCACCGCATCCATAGGGCTACCCTAGGTGAACATGAAGATCGCTTTCGTAGGCAAGGGCGGCAGCGGCAAGACCACGCTGTCCTCGCTCTTCATCCGCCACCTCGCAGCCAATGAAGCCCACGTCGTCGCGGTGGACGCCGACATCAACCAGCACCTCGGGGCCGCCCTCGGCCTCGACGACCAGGAGGCCGCGGCGCTGCCGGCCATGGGGGCCCATCTGCCGCTGATCAAGGAGTACTTGCGCGGGAGCAATCCGCGCATCGCCTCCGCCGAGACGATGATCAAGACAACCCCGCCGGGCGAGGGCTCGCGGTTGCTGCGGGTCCGCGAGAACAATCCGATCTACGACACGTGTGCCCGCACGCTCCGGCTCGACGACGGCGACATCCGGCTGATGGCCACCGGCCCGTTCACCGAGTCGGATCTCGGCGTGGCCTGCTACCACTCCAAGGTCGGCGCGGTCGAGCTCTGCCTCAACCATCTCGTCGACGGCCCCGAAGACTACGTCGTCGTCGACATGACAGCCGGATCGGACTCGTTCGCTTCCGGGATGTTCACCCGCTTCGACATGACCTTCCTGGTCGCCGAACCGACCCGCAAGGGCGTCTCGGTCTACCGGCAGTACAAGGAGTACGCCCGGGACTTCGGGGTCGCGCTCAAGGTTGTGGGCAACAAGGTGCAGGGCAGGGACGACCTGGAGTACCTGCGCGCCGAGGTCGGTGACGACCTGCTGGTGTGCGTCGGGCACTCCAACTGGGTCCGAGCGATGGAGAAGGGCCGGCCGAACCGCTTCGAGCAATTGGAGGCGGACAACCGGATGGCCCTGCAGACGATGCAGGACGCCGCGGACGACTCATACGAACTGCGCGACTGGGAGCGCTACACACGGCAGATGGTGCACTTCCACCTGAAGAACGCCGAGAGCTGGGGCAACGCGAAGACGGGCGCCGACCTGGCCGCCCAAGTCGATCCCGCCTTCGTGCTCGACGAACGGTACGCGCGGGACGAGGCCGCACAGCCCGCCTGACGGAGTCCGCCCGGCCGTGGAGACGGTCGGCTGTGCCGCATGTCCGTGACAACACGGCGATGAGCACGGCGAGGGCCGATCTCCGCGTCCGAGGCGCGGCTGCGAACCCGGAGTACGGGGCCGGGTTCGCAGCCGGAACCGAAGCGCGGCCGAACATGCGGCCGACGCCGATGCGCAGCCGGGTCCGGTTCGCAGCCGGGTCCGGCCGGTGCGCGGCCAGATCCGGGGCCGCGCACCGGCACGCTCGCCGATCGTGGTCAGTCGGTAGGCGTCCGCCCCGGCTCGGCCTTTCCCGCCGCCCGGCTCGTCGGCTTCGACGGCTTGCCGGCGCGTACGCCCGCTGCCGCGCCCGTTCGCCCGATCCCGCCGAGGAATTCTGCCCAGCCCTCGGCCGGAGCCTGACCGACGCCGAGCGTGCGGAGCTTCTTCAGCGTCGGTGGGTCCTGCGCGTCCAGCCAGTCGACCAACTGCCGGAAGGAGACGCACCGCACGTCCGCTCTGGTGCAGACCTTCACGATGGTCTGCTCGACGGCACGCATGTACGTACCGCCGTTCCACGACTCGAAGTGATTGCCGATGATCAGCGGTGCGCGGTTTCCGTCGTAGGCGCGGTCGAACGCCTGGAGCAGACCGTCACGCATCTGGTTTCCCCAGTGCCTGTGCCGGGCCGGGTCGCCCTGTGTCGTGCCGGACTGGTTGAACATGAAGTTGTAGTCCATCGAGAGGGTCTCGAACTCCCGCCCGGGCACCGGCACGAGCTGCATCGGCAGGTCCCAGACCCCGCCCTTCCTCTTGGGCCAGACCTGTTCGCCGACGCCGCTCGAGTCATAGCGGAACCCCATCGTCCGTGCTGCGGCCACCATGTTCTTCCCGCCCTCCAGGCAAGGGGTGCGGCCGCCGACGAGTTCCTTGTCGTAGTCGAAGGGGAGCGGCTCCTCACCCTTGAGAGCGGGGACGTTGGTCTTCCAGTTCTTCACGAAGGACTTGGCCTGGTCGATCTCGCTCTTCCACTGCTCCACGGTCCAGGTCCCGACGCCGCCGTCGGGGCCGCAGAAGTGGCCGTTGAAGTGGGTACCGATCTCGCTGCCGTCCTCCCAGGCGCCTCGCATCTGGACAAGAGTGTTCCGGATGCCCTCGGTGTCGTTGAAGCCGATATCGGAGCTCCCGGCGTCGTGCTCCGGCGGGTCGTAGAGCTTCCGTTTCGTCTCCGGGAGCATGTACACGCCGCTGAGGAAGTAGGTCATGTCGGCGTGATACTTGCGGCCGACCTCGCGAAAGCGGGAGAACAGCTTCTGGCCGTCCTCCCCGGCTCCGTCCCAGGAGAACACCACGAACTGCGGCGGTTTCCGTCCGGGCGCCAGGCGCGTGACCGCGGGCTGGTTCGGCTGTCCGCCGGTGAACGCGGTGGAGCCGTCGCCGAGGAGGCGGAACACGCGCTCGGGCGCGGATCGCGGAGCGCCGTTCCTCGACCCCGCCTCCGGTTTCCCCGCACCGGGACCGGCGGCTCCGGATACCGCGCCCGGCTCGGAGGCGCAGCCGGCCATTCCCGCGGCCAGCGCGAGCGCAACGACGCACAGGCCGCTCCGCCCGGGGACACTCCCCCTCGCGGTTCCCCTCTTCGTGCCATCGGCCCTCACTGCGTCGCTTCTCCCGCCGTCGGCCTGTGCGACACCGGACCTCGGGCACCGGCCTTCGCGACACCGCCCGTCATGGCTGCCACCGTCATCGCGTCCACTCACCTTCTCCCTCGCAGGGAATTAGCGCTGAATGTACCGATATGCAGCGATCAGAGTCGCGCGGATACGCGACAGCCGTGGAACAACATTCCCGACATAAAAAATACCTATTCACTGAATTGGGTGATTCGCTAGCTCATTTGATCCCAACGATGGACATAGGCCTTTACTCTCCATTACCGTTTATTTACCAAGAGTTGGGAAACGTTCAGCAGCGCGCCCTCACTTCGCGGGCCGCTTTCCCCACATTTCGCGCCCACGCCACCCGAAGGAGACCGGAACATGTCCGCCTGCGTGCCCTCACGCCATGACCGCGCGTCCCGTACTTCCCGCCCGTCCCGCTCGTCAGGGGTGAAGCGGCCCCATAGCCCGCCATCGTCGCCGCCGGGCGGCCCACGTTTCCGCGTCACGGGTGCGGACCTCTCCGCGTCGATCACGGTCTTCCTGCTCGCCGTCCCCATGTCGCTCGGTCTCGCCGTCGCCATGGACGCCCCGCTGACGGCCGGGCTGATCTCCGCCGCGATCGGCGGCATCGTCGCCGGGCTCCTCGGCGGCACACCCCTCCAGGTCAGCGGTCCGTCCGCCGGACTGACCGTGGTCACGGCCGAGTTGATCCAGCTCTACGGCTGGCGCACCACCTGCGCGATCACCATCGGCGCCGGTCTGCTGCAGCTCCTGCTGGGCTCGCTGCGGGCGGCGCGCAGCGCTCTCGCGGTGAGCCCAGCCATCGTGCACGGCACGCTCGCAGGCATCGGCGTGGCCATCGCTCTCGCCCAACTGCACATCGTGCTCGGCGGTTCCCCTCAGAGCTCCGCCGTTTCCAATGTCCTCGCCCTTCCCGACCAGTTGAGCCAGGTGAATCCGCCGGCGCCTCTGATCGGCGCTCTGACCATCGCCGTCCTGCTCCTGTGGCCGCGGACGCCCGGCCGCGTCGGTCGGGTGGTGCGACGGGTCCCGACGGCCCTGGCAGCGGTGGTGATCGCAACGGTGGTGGCCGCGACCGCGACGCCGGGAATCACCCGTGTCGATCTGCCCTCCTGGCGCTCTCACGCACTGCCGGAAATGCCACAAGGTCCAGTGCTCGCGCTCGCGACCGCCGTGTTCACGGTGATGCTGGTGGCCAGTCTGGAGTCCCTGCTCGCGGCAGTCGCCGTGGACAAGCTGTCGGCCGACCGCGTCGGCGGACGAGCGGCCGCCCGGGGCACAAGCCCCCCTTCGTCATCGAGGGCGAGGCCGACGCCGGACGTGCCCTCCGGCCGCGTCACGCCTCCCGCCACGGACGTGGATGCCGTCTCCGGTACGGATGCGGATACGGCCTCGGCCACTGGCACCAGCACGGCTTCGGCTTCGGCTTCGGCTTCGGCTTCGGCTTCGGCTTCGGCTTCGAGCATCGACACGAATCCGCTCGCCCCCGCAGCTCCCTCCCCGGCACTGCCCCACTCGCCTTCTCCTCCGAGCGATCCGCCAGGCCCTGTCGGCTCCCTCCCGTCTGCCGCTCCCTCCTCCGCCGCGCAGGCCTCGCCGCCCGGCCTTCCCGCCAGGCGCTCCGACCTCGACCGCGAGTTGCGTGCGCAAGGCATCGCCAACACTCTGTCGGGGCTGGTGGGCGGGTTGGCGGTATCCGGGGGCGCGGTGCGCAGTTCCGCGAACGTACGGGCCGGGGCCACGAGCCGAGCCTCGACCGTATTGCACGGCGTCTGGGTGGTCCTCGCCGCCGGAGTGCTGGTCGCCGTCCTGGAGCTGATTCCCCTGGCGGCGCTCGCCGCGCTGGTCATGATGGTCGGCGTCCAGATGGTGAGTTTCGCCCACATCCGCAACGTTCATAAGCACCGGGAGTTCCTGGTGTACGGCGCGACGATCAGCGGCGTCGTTCTCTTCGGTGTGCTGAAGGGAGTGGCGATCGGCATCGCGGTGGCGGTGGTCGTGGCGCTCCACCGGCTGGCCCGCACCAGAATCACCGTCACGGACCAGGGCAATCGACATCTGGTGGTCGTACGGGGCCAGTTGACGTTCCTCGCGGTCCCCCGACTCAGCCGGGCGCTCGGCCGACTGCCGCAGAACGGCGATGTGGTCGTCGAGTTGGACGGATTCTTCATGGACCACGCGGCGTACGAGGCGATTCAGGACTGGAGCATCGCGCAGACGGCACATGGTGGCCGGGTCATCTTCACGGGCAGGTCCGGGGGCCGTATTGCGGAGCCCGCCTCGACGACCCGGGCGGGCCAGACGACCCATGCGGCCCAGACCTGCTGCAGCCCTTGGACGCACTGGCGCAACCATCGCTGCCATGCGCGGACCGAGTCGGCGCTCAGCCTCCGCAGTCGACGTGAACGTCAAGGGGACACCGGCATTCCGGCATCGCCCCACACCCCCGGCTCAGATCCCGCCTCGGGGCCCGGTTCCGGCAGCACCACCCGCCCCGACCACGACTCCGACAGCCCGGCCGGCCCCAACCCCGTTCCCGGGACCGACGGCGCCCCGGTCCCGGACGACACACCGGCCGTGTCCCGGCACCGAACAGGCGGAAACCGCCTGGTCAGCGGCGTGAGTTCGTTCCAGCGCCACACCGCCCCGCTGGTGCGCGAGGAACTGGCCCGGCTGGCCCGGGAGGGACAGCGCCCCTCCCAGCTCTTCATCACCTGCGCCGACTCCCGTCTGGTCACCAGCATGATCACGTCCAGCGGTCCGGGCGAGCTGTTCACCGTGCGCAACATCGGCAATCTGGTGCCTCCGCCGAAAGCCGAGTCGGGAGACGATTCGGTGGGCGCCGCCATCGAGTACGCGGTTGACGTGCTGAAGGTGGAGTCGATCACCATCTGTGGGCACTCCGGGTGCGGTGCGATGCATGCACTGCTCGAAGGCACACGGACCTCGGACGCTCCCCCGACCCCCCTGTGGCGCTGGCTGAGACACGGGCTGCCGAGCCTGAGACGGATGGCGTCACGGCATCATTCCTGGGCCCGGATCTCCGGCCGCCTGCCAACGGACGCGGTGGAGCAGCTCTGCCTCACCAATGTGGTGCAGCAGCTGGAACACCTGCGGGCCCATGAATCGGTGGCCCGACGGCTCTCCGAGGGCACCCTCCATCTGCACGGGATGTACTTCCACGTGGGCGAGGCCCAGGCGTACCTGCTGACCGAGAGCGCAAGCACGGGGTTCGCGCTCGACGAGGTCTTCGACCGGGTGGACCCCGGCGACGCCTGCGCCGCCCCTGGCTCCGGCTCTGGCTCTGGCTCTGGCTCCTCATCGGAAACGCCCGGTGCTCCTTCCGATCCAGGCACCCTGGAACGCACCGGGGCCTGACCGGCCGGTCCGCGAAGGCCCGTGCTCACGCCCCCGCGCAAGCGCAGAGCCCGACCGTGCCCGCGCCCCATGAAGGCTGATGTCGTGCGGAGGCCCGTGCCCTGCAATCACCCCGGGCCCCACACCCGTGCCCCACCGGCATACCCGTGCCCCACCGGCACCCGGGCTCGGACCCGCCTGGGTGCCACCGGAGGCATGCGTCTTCGGGGCGTCCGGGCGCGCGGAGGCCCCGGCCCGGGCGCCGGACCGCCGGGGTCCAGCGGTCCGCGGGCATTTCCGGGCCACGGGCCGAGGGTGGGTGCTCGCGGCCGAGGAGGCTCCCGCGCGCCGAACGCTCATGGCCGAGAACGTCACGGTCCGAACGCTCACGGTCGGAACGCTCACGGGCAGAACCGCGCACGGCCGGACGGCTGAGGCGGTCGAAGACGCTCGCCGACCGGAGGCAAGCGAGCGAGTCCAGAAACGAACGAGTCCAGAAAGAAGCGAGCATTGAACCAGATGCGCCTCCGGCCCGTAGGAAGTTCCGTGAGACCTCATAGACCTCGTGGCCCCGCCTCTTCGCACCCCGCCTGCGCAGCAGCACCCACAGCGCTTCACGGCGCACCGCGTCGTGTCCCTGCACGCCACACCGCACGGCGCCGCGCAGCATGGGAAGGCGGGGCCACGTCCCCATACACCGAAACACAGGTCTAAACCAATTCTCGGCAGACCCTTGTCACCTGGCCCCCTGGCCTGATGAGCTATGCGCGGGACACAACGGACACCCTGGGAATGGGAGATGTCGTGAGCAATGACAGCCTGGCCAATCTGCTTCGTGAGGAGCGCCGGTTCGCGCCGCCTGCCGATCTGGCCGCGAACGCCAACGTCACAGCGGAGGCGTACGAGCAGGCCGAGGCTGACCGGCTGGGCTTCTGGGCCGAGCAGGCCCGCCGTCTGACCTGGGCCACGGAGCCGACCGAGACGCTCGACTGGAGCAACCCGCCGTTCGCGAAGTGGTTCGCGGACGGCAAGCTCAACGTCGCGTACAACTGCGTGGACCGGCATGTGGAGGCCGGCCACGGCGACCGGGTCGCCATCCACTTCGAGGGCGAGCCCGGCGACAGCCGCGCCATCACGTACGCCGACCTCAAGGACGAGGTCTCCCGCGCCGCGAACGCGCTCACCAAGCTCGGCGTCCGCAAGGGCGACCGCGTCGCCGTCTACCTCCCGATGATCCCCGAGGCCGCCATCGCGATGCTGGCCTGCGCCCGCATCGGCGCCGCGCACTCGGTCGTGTTCGGCGGGTTCTCCGCCGACGCCATCGCCGCCCGGATCCAGGACGCGGACGCCAAGGTCGTCATCACCGCCGACGGCGGCTACCGGCGCGGCAAGCCGTCCGCGCTCAAGCCGGCCGTGGACGAGGCGGTCTCCCGGATCGACGGCGTCGAGCACGTGCTCGTGGTCCGGCGCACCGGCCAGGACACCGCATGGACCGAGGGCCGTGACATCTGGTGGCACGAGATCACCGGCCGGCAGCCCGCCGAGCACACCCCCGAGGCGTTCGAGGCGGAGCAGCCGCTCTTCATCCTCTACACCTCCGGCACCACCGGTAAGCCGAAGGGCATCCTGCACACCTCCGGCGGCTACCTCACCCAGGCCGCGTACACCCACCACGCGGTGTTCGACCTCAAGCCGGAGACGGACGTCTTCTGGTGCACCGCGGACATCGGCTGGGTGACCGGCCACTCGTACATCGTCTACGGTCCGCTGGCCAACGGCGCGACGCAGGTCATGTACGAGGGCACTCCCGACACCCCGCACCAGGGCCGTTTCTGGGAGATCGTGCAGAAGTACGGCGTCACGATCCTGTACACCGCGCCGACCGCGATCCGTACGTTCATGAAGTGGGGAGACGACATCCCCGCCAAGTTCGACCTGAGCAGCCTGCGGGTCCTCGGTTCGGTCGGTGAGCCGATCAACCCCGAGGCATGGATCTGGTACCGCAAGCACATCGGCGCCGACAGGTGCCCCATCGTGGACACCTGGTGGCAGACGGAGACGGGCGCGATGATGATCGCGCCGCTGCCGGGCGTCACGGAGACCAAGCCGGGCAGCGCCCAGCGCGCTCTTCCCGGCATCTGCGCCACGGTCGTCGACGACGAGGCCAACGAGGTGCCCGACGGCGGAGGCGGCTACCTCGTCATCACCGAGCCGTGGCCGTCGATGCTCCGTACCGTCTGGGGCGACGACCAGCGCTTCATCGACACCTACTGGTCGCGCTTCGAGGGCAAGTACTTCGCCGGCGACGGCGCCAAGAAGGACGAGGACGGCGACATCTGGCTGCTCGGCCGGGTCGACGACGTGATGCTCGTGTCCGGGCACAACATCTCGACCACCGAGGTCGAGTCGGCGCTCGTCTCCCACCCGTCGGTCGCCGAGGCCGCCGTGGTCGGCGCCGCCGACGAGACGACCGGCCAGGCCATCGTCGCCTTCGTCATACTGCGTGGTTCGGCCACCCCCTCCGACGAGCTGGTCGCGGAACTCCGCAACCACGTCGGCGCCACGCTGGGCCCGATCGCCAAGCCGAAGCGGATCCTGCCGGTCGCCGAGCTGCCGAAGACCCGCTCCGGCAAGATCATGCGACGGCTGCTGCGGGACGTCGCCGAGAACCGCGAGCTGGGCGATGTGACGACGCTCACGGACTCCTCGGTCATGGATCTCATCCAGAACCAGCTGCCGCCGTCCTCCGGCTCCGGTTCCTCCGAGGACTGAGCACGGCGCACGCTTCCGGGACCGGACGCGGCCCGCTCGCCCCGGGACCCGAAGCGGCCCGCATCTCCGGGGACCGGGCGCGGCCCGCTTCCAGGACCTCCGGGCGCGCCCTTCCGCCGAAGCGTCGGAGCGTCCCGGCACCGCGCCTGTGAGGCGGCGCCGGGGCGAGCGGGGCGCCGCATCGACAGAGCTCGGAACAGCACCCGCGGAGCTCGGCACCGGCGAGGCACCACACGGCAGCGCACGGCAGTCCAAGGCAGCGCAGTGCAACCTGCCCCGGGCCGTCGCAGCGGTGCCTCCCAGGCCGCCGGCGGTGGCGCACGCGACCGTCGCGGAGGGTACGTCCCCGAGGGGCATCCGGTAACGCATCCGGGTGCCCCTCGGAAATTCAAGGTGAAGATCACCAGCCACGACCCGGCACATCCCGGGTACAGTGGCAGGCGCGTCAACAGCACAACAAAAAATCTCCACCGGGTGCGCCGGGAAGTCTGGTCGGCAAGTGCATCAGCCATGCCCTCGCTGCCGTACCGACCCGGAGGTCCCCCTCGTGGCCGCGCCCACCCCCACGCCTTCCCCTCGCCGTGCCTTTCTCGGGCGGCTCTCGCTCCCCGAGCGCAATTTCCTCGCGGACGCCCTGCGTACCGAGACCGTCGGCGGAATGATCCTGCTGGTCGCGGCCGTGGCGGCGCTGATATGGGCGAACGCCTTCGGTTCCAGTTACGCGACCGTCAGCGACTTCCACCTCGGCCCCGCCTCGCTGGGCCTCAACCTCTCCGTCGAGCACTGGGCCGCCGACGGACTGCTCGCGATCTTCTTCTTCGTCGCGGGCGTCGAACTCAAGCGGGAACTGGTCGCGGGCGAACTTCGCGACCCCAAGGCGGCCGCTCTCCCAGTCATCGCCGCGCTCTGCGGCATGGCGGTGCCGGCCGCCGTCTACACGGCCGTGGCCCTGACCGGCGGGGGCTCCACCAGCGGCTGGGCCGTCCCCACCGCCACAGACATCGCCTTCGCGCTCGCCGTCCTCGCGGTCATCGGCACCTCGCTGCCGAACGCCCTGCGCGCCTTCCTGCTGACGCTCGCCGTCGTCGACGACCTCTTCGCGATCCTGATCATCGCCGTCTTCTTCACCGAGAGGATCAACTACGCGGCGCTGATCGGCGCTGTCGTCGGCCTCGTGCTGTTCTACGTGCTGCTGCGCGCCAAGGTGCGCGGCTGGTACGTCTACGTACCGCTCGCCGTGGTCATCTGGGCCCTGATGTACAACAGCGGCATCCACGCCACGATCGCCGGAGTCGCCATGGGCCTGATGCTCCGCTGCACCAGGCACGAGGGCGAGGCGCGATCCCCCGGCGAACACATCGAGCACCTGATACGTCCCCTCTCCGCCGGTGTCGCGGTGCCGCTGTTCGCCCTCTTCTCCGCCGGTGTGTCGCTCTCCGGCGGCGCGC
This sequence comes from Streptomyces tyrfis, assembly GCF_037034285.1. Lineage (NCBI taxonomy): Bacteria > Bacillati > Actinomycetota > Actinomycetes > Kitasatosporales > Streptomycetaceae > Streptomyces > Streptomyces tyrfis. The sequence continues at coordinate 55,650 of NZ_JBAGJZ010000021.1, forward strand.
TGGCGAACGTCTTCACCCGGCCCGAGACGCTCGGCGTCGTCCTGGGGCTCGTCGTCGGCAAGACCCTCGGCATCTTCGGGGGCACCTGGCTGGCCACCCGCTTCACCAGGGCGGAACTGAACAAGGAACTGGCCTGGGCGGACATCTTCGCGGTCGCGTCCCTCGCCGGCATCGGCTTCACCGTCTCGCTGCTCATCGACGAGCTGGCCTTCGCCGGCGACGAGAGCACGATCAACGAGGTCAAGGCCGCCGTGCTGCTCGGCTCCCTGACCGCCGCCGTGGTCGCCACGGCTCTGCTGAAACTCAGGGTGCGCAAGTACCGGATGCTGCACGAGGCCGAAGAGCTCGACGAGGACATGGACGGCGTGCCCGACGTCTACGAGCAGGACGACCCGGCGTACCACCTGCGGATGGCCGCGATCTACGAAAAGAAGGCGGCCGAACACCGACGCCTTGCCCAACTGGCGGGGGCAGCGAGCACCAAGCCGGACAGTCCGGCATGATCGGACACCAGATGTATTGAGCTGGAGAGCAGAAGAGGGAGTCAGGGATGAGCGACCCCGGCAACATCGCGGGTAACGCCGACCGCAGTCTCGGACAGCTGGTCGCGGTGGCGACGGCCGAGATGTCCGCACTGGTGCACGACGAGATCGCCCTGGCCAAGGCCGAAGTACGGCAGGACGTCAAGCGCGGCGTCACCGGCAGCGTGGTGATCATCATCGCGGGCGTGCTGTTCCTGTTCGCGATCCCGGTGCTGAGCTTCGCGGCGGCGTACGGGATCCACTATCTGGGGCTGGGGCTGGCCTGGTCGTTCCTGGTCACCGGCGTCGGCTTCATGCTCCTGGCCGCGCTGCTCGCGCTGTTCGCCGTGGCCAAGCTCAAAAAGGTGAAGCCGCCGGAGAAGTCCATCGCCTCGGCCAAGCAGACGGCGGCGGTGCTGCAGGGCGTCAAGCCGCACCCGCGTGCCGCCGACGCGTCGACGACGGGCCGGGCCGGGGCCGAGATCAGCAGCACCCGGGCGGACAGGGCGCTGGAAGCCGCTCCGGAGCAGGACGAGGCGTCCGCTGTGGCACGCTCGTCCGCATGATGGTCCCCGATTCCAGCGCATCCGACCCGGTAGGCCCGAAAAGCCGGGCAGGCCAGGACGGCCGCTCCGGTCAGCCCGATAGGCCCGGTCAGGACGGTAGGCCCGGTCAGGACAGCCGGTCCGGCGCGTCCGACGCGTCCGGCGCGTCCGGCGCGTCCGGCCAGCCAGGCGTCGGGGGGCCCGTGCGTCTCGACGGGCCGTGGACTCACCGGGACGTGGCGGCCAACGGCGCCCGCTTCCACATCGCCGAGCTCGGTGAGGGGCCCCTCGTCCTGCTGCTGCACGGCTTCCCGCAGTTCTGGTGGACCTGGCGCCACCAACTCACCGCGCTGGCCGACGCCGGATACCGCGCCGTGGCGATGGATCTGCGGGGCGTGGGCGGCAGCGACCGGACGCCCCGGGGGTACGACCCCGCCAACCTGGCGCTCGACGTCACCGGCGTGATCCGCTCGCTCGGCGAACCGGACGCGGCGCTCGTCGGGCACGACATGGGCGGCTATCTCGCGTGGACGGCGGCCGTGATGCGGCCGAAGCTGGTGCGCCGTCTCGTGGTCTCCTCGATGCCGCATCCGCGCCGCTGGCGTTCCTCGATGCTCTCCGACTTCGCGCAGACCCGCGCCGGCTCCTACGTGTGGGGCTTCCAGCGCCCCTGGGTGCCGGAGCGTCAGCTCGTCGCGGACGACGCGGCGTTGGTGGGCCGGCTGATCCGCGACTGGGCCGGTCCCCGCACCTCGGACTTCCCCGACGACGCGACGCTCGACGTCTACCGGCGCGCCATGTGCATCCCGTCGACCGCGCACTGCTCGATCGAGCCGTACCGCTGGATGGTGCGTTCCCTGGCCCGTCCGGACGGGATCCAGTTCAACCGGCGGATGAGGCTGCCGGTGCGCGTCCCCACGCTGCATCTGCACGGTTCACTCGATCCGGCGATCCGCACGAGGAGCGCCGCCGGGTCCGGCGAGTACGTCGAAGCGCCGTACCGTTGGCGACTTTTCGACGGTCTGGGGCACTTCCCGCACGAGGAGGACCCCGACGGGTTCTCCGCCGAACTCATCAACTGGCTCAAGGACACCGAGCCCGACCGGTAACCGCGCGCGCACGGTTGTGCGACGAACAGCCAATTGCCCGACGCATAGGCCGATTGGCTGACGGATGGGCGGTTACCGACCATGGGGCACGGGCAGACGTCGAGGTATGGGCTGGACGCACGACTTCGGTGACGCGGCACACGACCATCGCTCGACCGCCATGGCGGATCCGGGCCATCACGAGGGGGGCAGCGGCCCCCGCGGCAGGGTGCACGGCACGCGTGTCGCGCGCGATCCCCGCCTCGGCATCCCGCGCATTCTGCGCCGCCGGGCCCGCTGGGTCTCGGCGCGGCTCCGTCACCCTCGCGGCTGACGCCTGCCCCGGTCCGCCGGAACGCTCACGCCCAGAAGGGCCTGGCCGGTTGTCCTGCCCGGATGTCCGGGCAGGATGTCCGGGCAGGACCGCGTCGGCGCGTCCGTTCGTTCCTCCGTACCGGATGCCGCGCGGGCCGGCGGGTCCTCAGAGAGCGCACCCCTGGCTGTCGACCTGCTGGTTGGCGGAACGGCCGTGTGCGATGTCCTGGCGGATCTCGTCGGCGGTCAGCGCGTAACCGGTGTCGGGGTCGTCGAGCGACTTCGCGAACACGACGCCGTACACCTTGCCGTCGGGCGTCAGCAGCGGTCCTCCCGAGTTGCCCTGGCGGACCGTCGTGTAGAGCGAGTACACGTCGCGGCGGACGGTGCCCCGGCGGTAGATGTCCGGGCCGTTGGCGTCGATGCGGCCCCGGACGCGGGCGGCCCGTACGTCGTACGAGCCGTTCTCCGGGAAGCCCGCGACGATGGCCCCGTCCCCCGTCCGGGCGTCGTGGTCGGTGTCGGTGAACTCGAGGGGCTTCGCGTCCAGGCCCGGTACGTCGAGCACGGCGATGTCGCGCTGCCAGTCGTAGAGGACGACCTTCGCGTCGTACAGCCGGCCCTGGCCGCCGATCTGCACGGTCGGCTCGTCGACGCCGCCGACGACGTGGGCGTTGGTCATCACCCGGCGGTCGGCGAACACGAATCCGGTGCCTTCGAGGACCTTCCCGCAGCTCGGGGCGGTGCCGACGACCTTGACGATGGACTGCTTGGCGCGGACCGCGACGGGGCTGTCGCTCAGCGTCGGGTCCGGCGGCCGCACCTCCGTGATCGGCTCGTTGTCGAAGGGGCTGAAGACCTGCGGGAAGCCGTTCTGGGCGAGCACCGAGGAGAAGTCCGTGAACCAGGTGGACGCCTGCGCGGGCATCACCCGCGAGATGCCGAGCAGCACCGATGAGCTGCGGACCTCCCGGCCCAGCGTCGGCAGCGTGGTGCCGGCCAGCGCCGAGCCGATGAGCCAGGCGACCAGCAGCATCGCGACCACGTTGACCAGCGCGCCCCCGGTGGCGTCGAGGGCGCGCGCCGGCGACCACGTGATGTACCGGCGGAGCCGGTTCCCGAGATGCGTGGTGAGCGCCTGTCCCACCGAGGCGCACACGATGACGATGACGACCGCGACGACCGCCGCCGTCGACGAGACCTCGGAACCGTCCGTCATCTGGTCCCACAGGACCGGCAGCAGATAGACGGCGACGAGGCCGCCCCCCAGGAAGCCGGTCACCGACAGGATGCCGACGACGAACCCCTGTCGATATCCGATGACGGCGAACCACACGGCGCCGGCCAGCAGCAGGATGTCCAGCACGTTCACCGTCTACAGCCTCACAGATTCGTCACCGGGCCCGTCCTTCTTCGGCTGGTTCCGGGCGGGGCCGGACAGCGCAGCACGGAGTCAGCCTGTCATGCGTGCCAGTCGAGCTGCACCTGCTTGGCCGTGTCCCACGGGCGTTCCCAGCCCGCGAAATGGAGGATCCGGTCGATCACTCCGGCGGTGAACCCCCAGACGAGGACGGATTCGACCAGGAACGCCGGGCCCTGGTGTCCTCTGGGATGGATCACCGTCGCGCGGTTGGCGGGGTCAGTGAGATCCGCCACGGGAACGGTGAAGACCCGGGCCGTCTCACCCGGATCGACGACCCCGACCGGGCTCGGCGACCGCCACCAGCCGAGGACCGGCGTCACCACGAAGCCGCTCACCGGGATGTAGAGCCGCGGCAGCACACCGAAGAGCTGGACCCCGCGCGGGTCGAGACCGGTCTCCTCCTGCGCCTCCCGCAGCGCGGCCCGGAGCGGCCCGGTCGTCGCCGGGTCACCGTCCTCCGGGTCCAGGGAGCCGCCGGGGAAGGACGGCTGTCCGGCGTGGGACCGCAGACTCCCGGCTCTCTCCATGAGGAGCAGTTCGGGACCGCGCTCGCCCTCGCCGAACAGCACGAGAACGGCGGACTGCCGCCCGGCGCCGTTCTCCGGCGGCAGAAATCGGCTGAGCTGCCCCGGCTCGACCGTACGCGCGGCGCCGACCACCGGGGAGAGCCAGTCGGGCAGGCCCTCCGTCGTCACGGCGAGGGCGTCCGCCCCGTGGGCGCCGCCGCCTCCGTACGCGCCGCCGCCTCCGTGGACACCACTTCCCCCGTACGGGGCCCGGGCGCCGCCACCGGGCTCGCCGTGGGCCTGCGGGCCGGAGGGCGTACTCGGGCCGGAGGGCGTACTCGCTGCCTGTGGGCCGGAGGGCCTGTCGGCGGCCTGCGGGCCGGGCTCGTACGACATCCGCCGGTCGTGCGAGGGCCGCCGGGCCGGCTCGGGCGAAGTCCGGTCGGGTCCGCTCCGGTCGTGTGCGGTCGTCTCGCGCGCGTGGCGCGTGGTCGGCCCGTGGCCGGTCCGTTCCTCCGGGCTCTGCTGGTCAGCGCTCTGTTCTCGCGTCTTCATGGGCACCCCTCGTCTCACAACGCCTGACGTCCCGCATTTCGTTCCGGAGCGAACCCGGATACGTCAGCCGCCCCCGGGGCCGGGCGCGGGCTTGCCGGGATAGTCCGCCGGCGGACGCAGCCGCTGCCCGGGCTGGCCGCCCATCTCGTACTTCAGCAGCTTCCTGGCCTTCTCCGGGTCGGTCTCGCCCTCCCCGTACGCGGGACAGAGCGGGGCGATCGGGCAGGCGCCGCAGGCGGGCTTGCGGGCATGGCAGATGCGCCGGCCGTGGAAGATGACGCGGTGCGAGAGCATCGTCCACTCGCTCTTCGGGAAGATCGCGCCGATCTCGGCCTCGACCTTCTCCGGGTCCTCCTGCTCCGTCCACTTCCAGCGGCGGACCAGGCGGCCGAAGTGCGTGTCCACGGTGATGCCCGGCACGCCGAACGCGTTCCCGAGGACGACATTGGCGGTCTTCCGGCCGACCCCCGGCAGCGTGACGAGGTCGGACAGCCGCCCCGGCACCTCGCCGCCGAAGTTGTCCCGGATCGCCGCGGAGAGCCCTACGAGCGACTTGGCCTTGGCCCGGAAGAAGCCCGTCGGCCGGACGATCTCCTCCAGTTCCTCCGGGACCGCCGCGGCCATGTCCTCGGGGGTGGGGTAGGCGGCGAAGACCGCTGGGGTGGTCTGGTTGACCCTCAGGTCGGTGGTCTGGGCGGAGAGGACCGTTGCGACGAGGAGCTCGAACGGGTTCCGGAAGTCCAGCTCGGGGTGGGCATAGGGATAGAGGTCGGCGAGCTCGCGGTTGATCCTGCGGGCGCGACGGACCATCGCCAGATGCGTTTCCGGCTTCGCGCCCGCGCGTGCGCCGGTCTTCACGCCCGCCGATGCGCCCTTGCCCGCACTCTTGCCCGCGCTCTTCGTGGTCGCCGCAGCCCTCTTCCCGGCGGCCGTCGCGGCGGTCCTCGTGGGTGCCGCGGCGGTCTTCGCGGTTGTCTTCGCGGTTGTCGCGCTCTTCGACTCGATCACCCCTTTCGCGCCTTTCGCCACCTTTGCACCGGCGCTCCGGAGCTGGGTGGCCGCAGGGCGTTTCGTCACCTTTTTCGAGCGACTCGCACCCTGTTCGCCCACAGCGGAATCACGGCCTTCCGACACCCCATCAGCCCCCTTGGCCTGCGCTCTCACCGGCGATTTGGACACCCGGCCAGCCTAGAGCCACACGTCGACATCCGCCCCAGTCACGGCGTACACACCCCCGATCGGCCCCCTGCCGCACTGTTCGGCACGTCCGTGCGTCAAACTGGTTTGTGATTGATCGCACTGTTTTACCGTCCGGCATGATGGGGACCACGGTTCCCTGAACAGGCCGACAAGGAGAGAACTCGTGGACGACGTTCTGCGGCGCGCCCCGCTTTTCGCGGCGCTCGATGACGAGCAGGCCGCGGAGCTCCGCGCCTCGATGAGTGAGGTGACCCTCGCACGCGGCGACGCGCTCTTCCACGAGGGCGACCAGGGCGACCGCCTCTACGTGGTCACCGAGGGCAAGGTGAAGCTCCACCGCACCTCCCCCGACGGGCGAGAGAACATGCTGGCCGTCCTCGGCCCCGGAGAGCTCATCGGTGAGCTCTCCCTCTTCGACCCGGGCCCGCGCACCGCGACCGCGACCGCGCTGACCGAGGTCAAGCTCCTCGGCCTCGGACACGGCGACCTCCAGCCCTGGCTGAACGCCCGCCCGGAGGTGGCGTCGGCCCTGCTGCGCGCCGTCGCCCGCCGCCTCCGCAAGACCAACGACCAGATGTCCGACCTGGTCTTCTCGGATGTGCCCGGCCGTGTCGCCCGCGCCCTCCTCGACCTCTCGCGCCGCTTCGGCGTCCAGTCGGAGGAAGGCATCCACGTCGTCCACGACCTGACGCAGGAGGAGCTGGCCCAGCTGGTCGGCGCCTCCCGTGAGACGGTCAACAAGGCCCTCGCGGACTTCGCGGGACGCGGCTGGCTGCGCCTGGAGGCGCGCGCCGTGATCCTGCTGGACGTGGAACGCCTGGCGAAGCGCTCCCGCTAGGGGGCGTCTGACACATACCTGCGGCGCACTCATTTATCAGACACCCCCTAGGCCCTGCCCGGCCGGGGCGCCCTCGGCGGGGGTCGCCCGGCCGGTCGTTCGACGCCGATCCCGCACGGGTCCGGGCTCACGCACGGGTCCGGGCTCACGCACGCGTCCGGCGCGCCGGGCCGACGAGGCCCACCGGGTCCGGGCCGACCAGGCCCACCGTTGTGAGCCCACCGGGCTCACCGAGCCCACCGGCTCGCCGGGGCCCACCCAGCCCCGGCCCCTACAGCAGGCCGTGCTCGCTCAGGTATGCCAGTTGTGCCCGCACGGAGAGCTCCGCCGCGGGCCACAGCGACCTGTCCACGTCCGCGTAGACGTGCGCCACCACCTCGGACGGCGTCCGGAGCCCGGCCTCGACCGCCGTCTCCACCTGGGCCAGCCGGTGCGCACGGTGCGCGAGGTAGAAGTCGACCGCGCCCTGCGCGTCCTCCAGCACCGGGCCGTGTCCCGGCAGCACCGTCTGCACGCCGTCGTCGACGGTCAGCGAGCGCAGTCTGCGCAGCGAGTCGAGGTAGTCGCCGAGCCGCCCGTCAGGGTGCGCGACGACGGTGGTGCCGCGTCCGAGGACCGTGTCCCCGGTGAGCACCGCCCGGTCGGCCGGCAGGTGGAAGGAGAGCGAGTCCGCCGTGTGCCCGGGCGTCGGCACGACCCGCAGCTCCAGTCCCCCGGTGGTGATCACATCGCCCGCCGTCAGCCCCTCGCCGCCGAGGCGGAGCGCCGGATCGAGAGCGCGTACCTCGGTACGGGTCAGTTCCGCGAAGCGCGCCGCGCCCTCCGCGTGGTCGGGGTGCCCATGGGTGAGCAGGGTGAGCGCGATGCGGCGGCCGGACCGTTCCGCGGCGGCGATGACCGCCCGCAGATGCGCGTCGTCCTCCGGTCCCGGGTCGACGACGACCGCGAGGTCCGAGTCGGGCTCCGCGAGGATCCAGGTGTTGGTGCCGTCCAGCGTCATGGGCGACGGGTTCGGGGCGAGGACGTTGACGGCCCGGGCGGTCGCGGGCCCGGAGAGGACCCCGCCCCGGGGCTGCCCGGGAAGTGCGGCGGCGTCGGTCATGCGGTCTCGCCTCCCGTGCCGGGCCCGGTGACCGGAGCACTCGGGATGTGCTTGGTGAACTCGTCGTGTCCCGGCCAGCTGAGCACCAGCTCGTCGCCCTCCAGCCCGGCCTTCGCGAGGACGGGCGCGAGATCCTGGGAGTCCGCGGCCTTCAGCGCCTCGGCCGCCGTGCCGTACGGCCTGAGCGAGCGCAGGGTGGAGACGGTCGGCGGCATCATCAGCAGATCGCCCCGGTCGTATCCGTCGGCAGCCTCGCCGGGACGAATCCACACCGTGCGGTCGGCCTCCGTGGAGACATCGCGGGTGCGCTGCCCCTCGGGGAGCGCGGCGACGAAGAACCATGTGTCGTAGCGGCGCGGCTCGAACTCGGGGGTGATCCAGCGCGCCCACGCGCCCAGCAGATCGGAGCGCAGCACCAGCCCCCGCCGGTCCAGGAACTCCGCGAAGGAGAGTTCGCGGGCGACCAGCGCCGCCCGGTCGGCCTCCCAGTCGTCGCCGGTGGTGTCGCCGACCACGGTGTCGGCGGCGGGACCGGCGAGAAGTACGCCCGCCTCCTCGTACGTCTCACGGACCGCCGCGCACAGGACGGCCTGGGCCTCGGCCGGAGTCCCGACGCCGAGCCGCTCGGCCCAGCTCTCCAGCGCGGGCCCGGCCCAGCCCACCAGCCGGTCGTCGTCGCGCGGGTCGACGCCGCCGCCCGGGTACGCGTACGCGCCGCCGGCGAAGGCCATGGAGGTCCGGCGGCGCAGCATGTGGACGGCGGGCCCGTCCTCGAAGCCCGCGACGGGATCCCGCAGCAGCATCACGGTCGCGGCCCGCCGAGGCGTCGCGGGCGTCAGTTCACCTGCGGCGAGGGCCCGGATCCGGTCGGGCCATTCCGGTGGGTACCACTGACCATTGGACATGGCCGGAGGCTATCCGGAACCGCGCCGATGTTCGAGAGGTCCGGTGACGGCCACCACTCCCCCGACGCACGGCCGGACGCAGGCCCCGGACGCACGGCCAGGGCCAGGACCAAGACCAGGACCGCCGCAGGACGGACGCTCCGTACCCGCACCACCGAACGGGTCCACACCGGCGCACGCCCCCGGGCACACGCCCGCGCACGCCACCCCCACACGCGGATCGGGCCGGATCCGCGCCCCGGCCCCAGGCCAGTGCGCCCCGATCCGACCCGACCCGAAGCAGAAGCCGACCCGAGGCAGAAGCCGAAGCCGACCCGAAGCCGATCCGCGCCCAGCCGGATCGGCCCCGATCCCCCGCCTCGGACCGCCGGCCCCGAACCTCGGCCCTCCGGCGGCCCTCCAGCAGCCCTACGGCGGCTCTACGGCGGCTCTCAGCCCTCGGTCAGCTCGACCTGGACCTCGACCTCCACCGGCGCGTCCAGCGGCAGCACCGCGACGCCCACCGCGCTCCGCGCGTGCACGCCCTTGTCGCCGAGGACCTCGCCCAGCAGTTCGCTGGCCCCGTTGATCACCGCGGGCTGCCCGGTGAAGTCGGACGCCGAGGCGACGAAGCCCACGACCTTCACCACCCGGGCGATCCGGTCCAGGTCGCCGGCGACGGACTTCACGGCGGCCAGGGCGTTGAGCGCACAGGTCCTCGCCAGCTCCTTGGCCTCGTCCGGCGTGACCTCCGCGCCTACCTTGCCGGTCACCGCGAGCTTTCCGTCCATCATCGGCAGCTGGCCGGACGTGTACACGTACGCCCCGGACCGCACGGCCGGCTGGTACGAGGCCAGCGGCGGCACGACGTCCGGCAGGGTCAGCCCGAGCTCGGCCAGCTTCGACTCGACGACGCCCGCCACTACGCCTTCTCCCGCTTCAGGTAGGCCACGAGCTGCTCGGGGTTGTTCGGGCCGGGAACGACCTGGACCAGCTCCCAGCCGTCCTCGCCCCAGGTGTCCAGAATCTGCTTGGTCGCGTGCACGAGAAGGGGCACGGTCGCGTATTCCCACTTGGTCATGCGCCCGACTGTAATGCCTGTGTAATCCCGGGCACGCGCAGCCTCGTGCGTAGCCTGCGGCCCGACTGGTTAGGCTCGAATACGTGAGCAGGTTCCAGGTCGTCAGCGGCAAGGGTGGTACCGGTAAGACCACGGTCGCCGCCGCCCTCGCGCTCGCCCTCGCGGACGGGGGCAGGCGCACCCTCCTCGTCGAGGTCGAGGGCAGGCAGGGCATCGCCCAGCTCTTCGAGACGGAATCGCTTCCGTACGAGGAGCGCAAGATCGCCGTCGCCCCGGGCGGCGGCGAGGTCTACGCCCTGGCGATCGACGCGGAGCGGGCCCTGCTCGACTACCTCCAGATGTTCTACAAGCTCGGCAGCGCCGGCCGGGCGCTCAAGAAGCTCGGCGCGATCGACTTCGCCACCACCATCGCGCCCGGCGTACGCGACGTGCTGCTGACCGGCAAGGCGTGCGAGGCCGTGCGCCGCAAGGACAAGCAGAACCGGTACGTCTACGACTACGTGGTCATGGACGCCCCGCCCACCGGCCGCGTCACCCGCTTCCTCAACGTGAACGACGAGGTGGCCGGACTGGCCCGGATCGGCCCCATACACAACCAGGCGCAGGCCGTGATGCGGGTGCTCAAGTCCCCCGAGACCGCGGTCCACCTGGTGACCCTGCTGGAGGAGATGCCGGTCCAGGAGACCGCGGACGGCATCGCCGAGCTGCACGCCGCCGAACTTCCGGTCGGGCGGGTCATCGTGAACATGGTGCGCCCGCACCTGCTGGACGAGGAGGCGCTGCGCACCGCCGCGCGCGGCCGCCGCAAGGAGATCGCCAAGGCGCTGACCCGCGCCGGCGTACACGGTTCCGCCGCCCTCGTACGGCCCCTGGTCGAGCAGGCCGCCGAGCACGCCCAGCGGGTGGAACTGGAGCGCGAGCAGCGCGCGGTGCTCGCGGGCCTGGGGCTTCCGGGATACGAACTCCCGCTGATCGGCGAGGGGATGGATCCGGCGGGCCTCTACGACCTGGCGGCCGAACTCCGCAAGCAGGGCGTGGGGGACGAGACGGCCGAGGGGCCGGGACAGAGAACCGGACACGGGGCGGGCGCATGACACAGGGCACAGACGCGGAGACGGCCGCCGGGAGCACCGGCCCCGCGCAGATCATCGACGTCGGCCCCGACTCCGCGCCCGTGCCCGCGCCCGTGCTGGACGCCGACGCGCTGCTCGACGACCCCGGCATCCGCATCATCGTGTGCTGCGGTTCGGGCGGCGTCGGCAAGACCACCACCGCCGCGGCCCTGGGCGTACGGGCGGCGGAGCACGGCCGCAAGGCCGTCGTGCTCACCATCGACCCCGCCCGCAGGCTCGCCCAGTCCATGGGCATCGACTCGCTGGACAACGTCCCCCGCCGGGTCCCGGGCATCGAGGGCGACGGAGTCGGCGAACTGCACGCCATGATGCTCGACATGAAGCGGACCTTCGACGAGATCGTGGAGGCCCACGCGGATCCCGAACGGGCCCGCGCCATTCTGGAGAACCCCTTCTACCAGTCCCTGTCGGCCGGTTTCGCGGGCACGCAGGAGTACATGGCGATGGAGAAGCTCGGTCAGCTTCGCGCCCGCGACGAGTGGGACCTGATCATCGTCGACACCCCGCCGTCGCGCTCCGCGCTGGACTTCCTGGACGCGCCGAAGCGGCTCGGATCGTTCCTGGACGGGAAGTTCATCAAACTGCTGATGGCCCCGGCGAAGGTGGGCGGCCGGGCCGGGATGAAGTTCCTCAACGTCGGCATGTCGATGATGACCGGCACGCTGGGCAAGCTGCTCGGCGGGCAGTTCCTGCGCGACGTGCAGACCTTCGTCGCGGCGATGGACACCATGTTCGGCGGCTTCCGCACCCGCGCCGACGCGACGTTCCGGCTGCTGCAGGCTCCCGGTACGGCGTTCCTCGTCGTCGCGACACCGGAACGGGACGCGCTGCGCGAGGCCGCGTACTTCGTGGAACGGCTCGCCGCGGAGGACATGCCGCTGGCCGGTCTGGTGCTCAACCGCGTCCACGGCAGCGAAGCGGCCCGGCTCTCCGCCGAGCACGCCCTGGCCGCCGCGGAAAATCTCGACGCGTTCGGCATTGTGGATCAGGAGGAAGGGAAGGCTGCACTGCGTGACCCGGCCGACGGGCCGGTCGCCGCTCCCGAAGCCACCCCCACGGCCGCCCCCGAGGCCGACCCCGAGGCCGACCCCGAGACATCCGCCGACGCGACGACCGCGGCGACGACCGACCCCGCCGTCACCGCGGCCACAACCGCAGCCGCCCCCGCCGAGCCCGAAGAGCACCAGAAATCCACAACGCCCGCAGAACCCGGCGAAGCGCACACGGAACACGAAGCACACCCGAGACGTGAGGAACACACGAAGCACAAGGCCCACGAGCAACGCGCGGAAGACGAGCAACGCACGGAAGACGCAGACCACTCGGGCCCCCAGCAGCACAAGGGGCCCCAGGGCCGACACGCGTCCCCGACCCCGACCGTGAACCACCTGACGGCGGCGTCCCCGACCGTGGACCAGCTGACGGCGGCCCTGCTGCGACTGCACGGGGAGCGCATGCAGGTGGTCGCACGTGAGCGGCGCACCCGCGACAGCTTCACCGCGCTGCACCCCGAGGTCCCCGTGACCGAAGTGGCCGCGCTCCCCGGTGACGTGCATGATCTCGCGGGCCTCCGGTCCATCGGTGACCGCCTCGCGTCCGGGCCGCTCGACGGCGGAGCCGCGTGACCTCCGGGCCCGGCGGCGGAGCCTCATGGCCGCCTGGCCCGACGGCAAGACCGCGTAGCCGCCCGGACACGGTCCGCTCCGTCGGCCGACCGGGGCGGGGCACCCCGGACGTCCGCCCGCTGATGGACCCGCGTCACCGTCCGTGCCCGCTCATCCCACGGCGGCGTACCTCGCGTGCAGCTCGTCGTCGTCCAGTCCGATCGCCACGGGCAGAATGCCGCCCGTGGACTGCTCGTACTCGCTGCGCGCGGTCTCCAGCAGCCGGCGCCAGGACGTGACGGTCGGCCGCCTGCGCAGCAACGCGCGGCGCTCACGTTCCGTCATTCCGCCCCACACACCGAATTCGACGCGGTTGTCCAGCGCGTCGGCCAGGCACTCGGTCCGCACCGGGCATCCGGTGCACACCGCCTTGGCCCTGTTCTGCGCTGCTCCTTGTACGAACAGTTCATCCGGATCAGTAGTGCGGCAGGCTGCCTGCGCACTCCAGTCGGTTACCCAGCCCATCACGGCGCCGTCCTCTCCCGAATCGAGGCTCCCCCACGGCGGTAGCGGCATATTCACCGCTGCCAGTTGAGGACGTTACGGAAGGTGGCGACAGCACAACACCCCCTTCGGGCCCAATCTTGAATGGCCCGAACGGACTATGCGTATGCGGCAGATCACCCAGGGGAGTGAGGTGAAGACATACCTGAACATCCCCGAAGAATCAGGGCAGTTCCCCCGAATCACAACGGACTTTCAATGACACACAAGGCGATTTCGGGAGCGCCCTGACTCTTGGCCGGATCCCGCACGGGGGATTGATACGGAACCGGGCTGCCGTGACAGTTGAGTGCAGCTTAGGCCAAGGCATATACCTGTGTCCGGCGAATGAGAACGTAGGCTGCCCCCATGCCAAAAAAGCGCTCGGGCGGGGGTCTCTCGACGACCCAGCAGGCCGCCAAGTTTCTCGGTGTCGCCGCACTTTCCGGAGTCGTGCTCGCCGGCATCGCGCTGCCGGCCGCCGGAGCACTGGGGCTCGCCACCAAGGGAACGGTCGAGGGATTCGACGAGATCCCGGCCAACCTCCAGACTCCGCCGCTGAGCCAGCGCACCACCATCCTGGACAGCAAGGGCGGACTCATCGCCTCCGTCTATTCGCGCGACCGCACGGTGGTCGACCTGAAGGACATCTCGCCGTACATGCAGCAGGCGATCGTGGCGATCGAGGACGCCCGCTTCTACGAGCACGGCGCGATCGACCTGAAGGGCATCCTGCGCGCGCTGAACCGCAACGTGCAGTCCGGCGGGACCGCGGAGGGCGCCTCGACCCTCACCCAGCAGTACGTGAAGAACGTGTTCGTCGAGGAGGCGGGCGACGACCCCGACAAGGTCGCGCAGGCCACCCAGCAGACCCTGGGCCGCAAGATCCAGGAGCTGAAGTACGCGATCCAGCTGGAGGAGAAACTCGGCAAGAAGCGGATCCTGACGAACTACCTGAACATCACCTTCTTCGGGCAGCAGGCGTACGGCGTCGAGGCCGCCTCCCAACGCTACTTCTCCAAGCCGGCGAAGAACCTGACGCTGGAGGAGGCCGCGCTGCTGGCCGGTCTCGTGCAGTCGCCGAGCCGTTACAACCCGGTCAACGCCCCGGAGGGGGCGACCAAGCGCCGCAACACGGTGCTCCAGCGAATGGCCGATGTCGGTGACATCACCCAGGCCGAGGCCGACAAGGCGAAGGCCAAGCCCATCAAGCTGAAGATCAAGAAGCCGAAGAACGGCTGCATCACGGCCGTCAACGGGGCCGGCTTCTTCTGCGACTACGTGCGCAACGTCTTCCTGACCGACCCGGCCTTCGGCAAGACCAAGGAGGACCGGGCCAAGATCTGGAACCAGGGCGGTCTCACGATCCGCACGACGCTGGACCCCCAGTCCCAGCAGTCGGTGCAGAACTCGGTCAAGAGCCACGTCTACCAGACGGACAAGGTCGCGACGGCCGTCACGCTGGTCCAGCCGGGCACGGGCAAGATCATGGGGATGGGCCAGTCCAGGCCGTACGGCTTCGGTCCCAACGAGACCCAGTACAACTACTCGGTCAACAAGGACATGGGCGGCTCGAACTTCGGCTTCCCGACCGGTTCGACGTTCAAGCCCTTCGTGGCCGCCGCCGCCATCGCCCAGGGCCGGCCCGCCACCCAGGTCTACTCCTCGCCGTACGAGATGCCCTACCCCACGGTGCAGACGTGCGACAAGCCGTATGTGAACGTCAGCGGCGAGCGGGTGCCGAACGAGAACAAGTCGGAGGTCGGCCCCTACGGGCTGAAGGAGGCGATGGCGAAGTCCGTCAACACCTACTTCATCCAGATGGTGGAGGACATCGGTCTCTGCCCGGTCACCCAGCTGACCGACAAGCTCGGCGTGGTGCAGGGCAACGGCGACAAGCTCCCGCAGAGCCCCGCCATCGCCCTCGGCTCCAAGGGGCTCTCGCCGCTGACCATGGCCAGCGCCTACGCCGCCTTCGCCAACCGCGGCACGTTCTGCACGCCGATCGCCATCGAGTCGGCGAAGACGGCCGACGGCAAGTCCCTCCAGGTGCCGAAGACCCGCTGCAGTCAGGCCATGGCCCCGAACGTCGCGGACACCGTCAACTCCCTGCTGCGCGGCGTGATCGACTCCGGTACCGGTCAGCAGGCCGGACTCCAGAGCCGCGACAGCGCGGGCAAGACCGGTACGACCGACTACCGCATGAACGCCTGGTTCGTCGGCTACACACCGAACATGTCCGGCGCGGTCTGGGTCGGCAGCCCGTCCCAGGACGTCGAGATGGTGAACATCACCATCGGCGGCGTGTACCAGGCCAAGGTCTACGGCGGACAGGTCCCCGGGCCGATCTGGCGCGACGCGATGACGGGCGCCCTCAGCGGCCTTCCCGCCCCCTCCTTCAACACCGTCGACATCCCGGACCCGGCGAAGGGCGGCGACGGCGGCCAGGGCGGGAACCAGCCGGACCCCGGGGACGGCAAGCACGACCAGAAGCCGGACGACGGGTCGGGCGACAAGTCGGGCGACAAGCCCGGGAGAAACCACGGCGGCGGCAACCCGTTCGCCGGCGTCACCATCCCGCCGGACCTGCTCGGCGGGAACAACGGAGACCACCGCGGCCAGTCCAACGGCGAGACGCAGGGCCCCTGAGCCCATCGCCCGCCCGGCGCCCCGTACGAGGGGCGCGACGCACGACGGAGGCGGGGCTCCCGGACCAGAGGATCACGGTCCGGGAGCCCCGCCTCCGTGCTGAGCCGGTCGTCCATACGCCGAGCGGCCCGTCGGCCTCCCGAAACCGTTCCGAGGCGGATCGCCGCCCAGTCCGATCCCGGCGCGGTCCGCGTCACCGCGTGCGGCCGGCTTCACCCCGACGGCTTCGTACGAACGGCTGACGGCTCGGCTCTGCTTTGTTCGGCTCGGCTCGGCTCGGCTCCGGACGTGGCGTACGCCGTGCGGCCGCGGGGCGCGGACGCCTCAGCCGGCCAGGAGCTTCTTCACCGCGGCGGCGACCCGGCCGCCGTCCGCCCGCCCCGCGACCTTGGGAGACACGATCTTCATGACGGCGCCCATGGCGCGCGGCCCCTCGGCCCCGGCGGCCTTCGCCTCCTCGACGCCGGACGCCACGATCGCGGCCAGCTCGTCGTCGCTCAGCTGCTTCGGCAGGTAGGCGTCGAGGATCTCACCCTCCGCCTTCTCGCGCTCGGCCTGGTCGGCCCGGCCGCCCTTGGCGAACGCCTCGGCCGCCTCGCGGCGCTTCTTCGCCTCCTTGGCGATCAGCTTCTGCACCTCGTCGTCGGAGAGCTCGCGCGCCGACTCTCCGCTGACCTCCTCCTTCGCGATGGCGGTGAGGGTCAGCCGGAGCGTCGACGAGGTCAGCTCGTCACGCGCCTTGATGGCCGTGGTGAGGTCTTCCTTGAGCTTGGACTTGAGCGTGGTCATGTGTTGATTGTGGCAGGCACGCGCCCTCCCGCGCCCGCCGGTTTCCGCCCGGGCCCGCCTCCGCCGGTGTGCCCCGGGGCGTGCGGCGTCTGCGACGATGGAGGTATGCGCGCACGCTACGGAGTCCCCCTGAAAATCACGGCAGTCGGCGCGGCGATCGGCGCGGCCGGTCTCGCCTACGCCGCCGGATTCGAGGCCCGCTCGTTCCGTCTGCGGCGGGTCGCCGTCCCCGTACTCCCCGCCGGGGCACGCCCGTTGCGCGTACTCCAGGTGTCCGACATCCACATGGTGAGCGGCCAGCGCAAGAAGCGCGCCTGGCTCCAGTCGCTCGCGGGCCTGCGCCCCGACTTCGTCGTGAACACCGGCGACAACCTCTCCGACCCGGAAGCCGTGCCCGAGCTGCTCGACGCCCTCGGCCCGCTGATGGAGCTCCCGGGCGTGTACGTCTTCGGCTCCAACGACTACTACGGTCCCCGCCTGCGCAACCCCGCCCGCTACCTGTTCGAGAAGGCCCAGGGCAAGCACGGCCTCAACGGGAACGCACCCGCGGTCGGCGTGGTCCACAACCCGTGGGAGCCGATGCGCGACGCCTTCGACGAGGCGGGCTGGCTCGGCCTGTCCAACACCCGTGGCCGCCTCAAGATCGACGGCCTGGACATCGCCTTCACCGGCCTCGACGACCCGCACATCAAGCGCGACCGCTACGCGGAGGTGTCGGGCGGTCCCGAGACGGGCGCCGACCTCTCCATCGGCGTGGTCCACGCCCCCTACCTGCGCTCCCTGGACGCCTTCACCCAGGACGGCTACCCGCTGATCCTGGCCGGCCACACCCACGGCGGCCAGCTCTGCGTCCCCTTCTACGGCGCCCTGGTCACCAACTGCGACCTCGACACCGACCGGGTCAAGGGCCTCTCCACCCACTCCCTCGGCGGCCATCGTGCCTACCTCCACGTCTCCGCGGGCTGCGGCACCAACCGCTACACCCCGGTCCGCTTCGCCTGCCCCCCGGAGGCGACCCTCCTGACCCTGACGCCTCGCGACTGACCCCGCCGCCCCACGCGTCGGCCCACCGCACCGGCCTCGCGCCGCCCGGTTCGCGTGCTCGGCCGCAGAGGCAAAAGTGGATTTCGTCTGCGGCCCGGGGTGGGCTACAGTATTCGATGTCGCCAGGGAAAACGGCGGCGATCGGGGTGTGGCGCAGCTTGGCAGCGCGCTTCGTTCGGGACGAAGAGGTCGTGGGTTCAAATCCCGCCACCCCGACAGTGATACCAGGAAGGGCCTGATCCATTCAATGGATCAGGCCCTTCCTGGTATTGAGGGCGTTGAAGCTCGGTCCGAGCCCGGGACCGCCGCCCGGATCTGGCTACGGGCCCAATGTGTGCGCCGCATCGCCTCCGGACACCTCATGCCGGACACCGTGTGTCGAACGCCACCGTGGGCCCCAGGTCTCGGGCGACCGGGGCCACGGAGGCAGTGGGTGTCGCGGGCCGTCGCCGGGTCCGTAGGGCGGTTCAGGCAGCGGTGACCTTGGCGACGAAGGCGTCGAGGTTGTCCGACATGCGGGCCAGGCGCTCGTCCAGGTCGAGGCTCTCCTCGTACCGGCCGGCGCGCAGCTTCGGCTGGCGCTTGCCGCGTACGTACAGGGGGCAGGCGAGGTCCTCGCAGACGTAGATCCCGACCGTGTTGCCCTCGCGGCCGCGGGGGCCCGCGAGCGGAGCGGCGAGCAGGGTGACACCGGAGGACGCGTGACCGGTCAGACAGATCTGGCAGAGGCTGGACTTCACGGCGCTGGTACGCCTCACGGAGGGCACCCGCAACGAGATTCCCAGCGGGCCCTGCGGCCGGGGCAGCACCAGGTGGGCCCTCAGTGGCGCCCCCGGATCCACCCAGCCCAGGAAGTCGAGGTCCTCCCAGGGGAGTTCGTCGAAGTCGAGCGGCAGCCTGAGTCGTGCCGCGTCCCCCTTGGTGCAGTTCACGAAGGACGAGCGGATCTGTTTCTCACTGAGCGGTTCCACAGCGGTCGACCATAAGCCCGACGGGCGGGGCCCGCATTCGAATATCGGCGGCGGCCGGACGGCGGCTTCGCGGCCGACGCGCATCACGTAGTGCGTCCGATCACCTGCGAACGGTGAGGGTTTTCGGTGGCCGCACCCGGAGGCATGCCGGCCTCCCGGAAGAACGCTTACCAGGATGCCTGATATGCGGCCTTTGCGCGTGCGTGTGAACCTGGTAGTGGCCCATCGTCCGGATCCATCACAGGAGGCACGATCGTGGGCAAGAAGCAGAGTCGGCAGAACCGCGGCGGGCGCACCGGTGGCCACGAACGCAGCGCCGCTTCGGAGCCGAGGGAGAAGACGCGGCCGACGACCAACCAGGACACGGTGCGATCGATCTCGGAGCAGGTCTCTCACCGGAAACAGCGGAGGTTCGGCCACAACTGACCCCCGCGGACCCCGTTCCCGACCACAACTGATCGCATAGACCCAGACCCACCGCCCTTCGCGGCGGCGTCCCCACAGGGCGCCACCGCGGGGGGCGGTTTCTTGTCGCTCGGCGGCCATTCGCCGCGCGGGCAGCCCTCGTCACGGCCATGGGCAGCCTGGTGATCCCGATGGCCGACCTCGATGCCGGATGCGCCCAAGAAGGGGCTCGGTGATCGCTTCGGCGGACCGGGCGTCCCGTACGGATCCGTAGCTCACCCCGCCCAACCACGCCACGCACCCCACCACGCTCCACCAGCCTCGTCATGCCCCACCGCGACGCGTCGGCGGGGGCTGTCTACGCGCGGAGCTCAGGCGAACGAACGATCATTCGGGCATATCAGACCAGTTCTCGCGCGGCTATTACCGGCGGGTACTCGGAGCTGCTAGAAACATGGCGCTCCATCAACCCCCCACCCACCCCCCACACTTCGGAGGGCTGACAGCCGTGTCCGTACGGAGATTCCGGGCGTCCGCTTCCACTCTGGTCCTCGCCGCCGCAGCCGCTCTGGGAGTCGCCCAGCCGGCATCCGCGAACTCGGCCGCCGTCGGCGGGTACGTCGCTCTCGGCGACTCGTACTCGTCCGGCGTCGGCGCGGGGAACTACCTGTCCGACAGCGGCGACTGCCGTCGCAGCACCCAGGCCTACCCCTACCTCTGGGCCGCCGCGAACTCGCCATCCTCCTTCGCCTTCGTCGCCTGCTCGGGCGCCACGACGAGCTCCGTGGCGAACAGCCAGCTGGGCGCGCTCAGCTCCTCCACGGGCCTGGTCAGCGTCACCGCGGGCGGCAATGACGTGGGCTTCGCCGACGTCATGCAGGACTGCGTGCTGTCCAGCGAGGCCACCTGCCTGAGCAGCGTGGGCTCCGCCGTGTCCCAGGTGCAGAACTCCCTTCCCTCCCGCCTGGGTTCGCTCTACGCCTCGATCAAGTCGCGTGCCCCACAGGCGCACGTGGTGGTGCTGGGGTACCCGCGCTTCTACAAGCTGAGCGGAAACTGCGTCGCCGGACTCTCCGAGAAGAAGCGGGCGGCCATCAACAACGCGTCCGACATCCTGAACGGCGTCATCGCCAAGCAGGCGGCCGACGCCGGGTTCACCTTCTCCAGCGTGGTGGACGAGTTCACCGGGCACGAGCTGTGCTCCGGAGACGCCTGGCTGCACAGCGTGTCGATCCCGGTCTACAACTCGTACCACCCGAAGGCGGCCGGCCAGTCGAGCGGCTACCTTCCGGCGTTCCGCTCGGCCGCGTAGCGCCGCATGGCACCGTGGAGCGGCAGGACGGGCACGCGCGCGGTCACGCGGCCGGGCCGGTGGCCGTCGTGCCGCCCGGCCGCCCCGTGCCCGCGCGTCGGCCCTCGTACGCCGTTCCACCGGGCCGCCCAGGCACCGGCGCGCGGGCGCGCGCGCTTCAGTACCGCTCGACCAGGTGCTCCCGGCCCGCCGGGGGCTCGTAGGGCTCGGGCCAGAAGGCGGTGATTCCGGCTATCCGCCCCCGTGCGTCGAACGTGAAGAAGTGGACGGCGGGCGACTCCTGCCGGCCCGCCGTGAACAGCGTCCGCGCGGCCGCCTGCCGCCCGTCCCGGTCGGCCACGATCCGTTCGACGCGGACGTGCCACTCCCCCGGGTGCTCCCGGTTGAATCGCGCGTACCGCTCCTTGCCCCGGACGCGTTCGCGGGTCTGCGGCAGGTCGAACAGCACGTCGTCGGCGAGCGTCGCGGCGAAGGCGTCCCAGTCGCGGTTCTCGGCCGCGGTCCAGTACGTCTCCACCGTGGCGCGCGGATCAGCAGTCGTGGTCATGGTCCGAGTGTGGACCCCACCACTGACAACGGCCCGTCCGCGGCCGCGGACGGGCTCAGGAGCCGGCCGGGCGCGACGCCTTGATCGAGTACATCAGCGGAATGCGCGGCCGGTCCGCGGGGAAGCGGTAGAAGCCGTCCGGCTGCTGCTCCAGCGCCGCGAAACGGGCGAAGAGCGAGACGTCGTGCTCGTGCAGGAACTCGATCCGCAGGCCCGTGGCGGCCAGTGCCGAGACCACGTCGCCGATCGGATGCTGCCATTCGACGCTGCGGTTGTGGACGGTCGGCGCGTCGAAGTCGGCGTAGGTGCCGGGAGTTTCCTCCACCCACGCGTCGCGGCTGAAGTAGTCGTGGACGATCTGCCTGCCCGTCGAGTCGTCCAGGCAGTCCGTGAGCGGGTGGAACTCCGCGAGGTAGAGGAAGCCTCCCGGAGCGACCAGCGAGGCGGCGGTCTCGGCCCAGCGCCGGGTGTCCGGCAGCCAGTTCAGGGCGCCGACGCCGGTGTAGACGATGTCGTACGAGGAGTCCGGGACGGCCTGCGCCGCGTCGTGGACGTCGGCGGTGACGAACGCCGCTTGGTCCTGGGTGAATCCGAGCTCACGGGCCAGACCGCGCGCCACCTCGACGGCCGGCTCCGAGAAGTCCAGACCGACGACGCGCGCCGCGCCGTTCCGCGCCCAGGAGAGGGTGTCCACGCCGATGTGGCACTGGAGATGGAGCAGTGACTTGCCGGTGACGTCACCGACCTCCGCGAGTTCGAAGTCGCGCAGGGCTTCCTTGCCGGCGCGGAAGGAGTCGAGGTCGTAGAAGTCGCTCGCGACATGGATGGGGACCCGCTCGTCCCAGCGCGCGCGGTTGGCATGTCGCCAGTCGTCGGGGGTCTCTGCATACATGCCGGGAGGTTATCCACAGGCTGAGGACGACGCGAACGAATTGTCGGCGTTCCGGCGCAGAATGGGGGCATGACTGAGATCACCGGCTCGACGGCTTCCCCTGCGGCTTCCCCGGCGGCGTCCTCCGCCCGGACGACCGCTCCCGCGCCCGCACGCCCATCATCCGGTTCCGGACCCGCTTCCGCGGCTGGGGAGGGGGCCGGGTCCGTGCCGGTGTGGGAGCAGCGTTTCCGGGCTCCCAGGGTGTCGTTGCCGGACTGGGCGGAGGACGCCCCGGACCGCGCGCTGTTCGTCTCCAACGCGACGGGGACGCACGAGCTGTACGCGTGGGACCGCGCCACCGGCGAGCAGCGTCAGGCGACCGACCGGCCGAACGGGACGACGGAGGGTCTGCTGACGCCGGACGGCGAGTCGATCTGGTGGTTCCACGACACCGACGGGGACGAGTTCGGGGTGTGGATGCGCCAGCCCTTCCACTGCCCCGGGGGCGGGAAGCCGGTGGACGAACCGGCGGCGCCCGGTCTCGGCCCCTCGTATCCGGCGGGGCTCGCGATCGGACGCGACGGCACGGCGGTGATCGGCCGCTCGACCGACGAGGACGGGACGACGGTCCATGTCGTGCGCCCCGGGTCCGCCCCGGTCGAGATCTACCGCCACCGCGAGTCGGCCGGCGTCGGGGGGCTCAGCCATGACGGGACGCTGATCGTGCTGGAGCACACCGAGCACGGAGACGCGATGCACTCCGCGCTGCGGGTGGTGCGGCCGGACGGGTCCGTGGTCGCGGAGCTGGACGACACCGAGGGAGGGACCAAGGAGCTGGGGCTGTCCGTGCTGGGCTTCGCGCCCGTCGCCGGCGACAGCAGACTGCTGGTCGGGCATCAGCGCCGGGGGCGCTGGGAGCCGATGATCTGGGACCCGCTGACGGGCACGGAGACGGATCTCGCGATCGACCTGCCCGGCGATGTGGGCGCCGAGTGGTATCCGGACGCCTCCGCGCTGCTGATCGTGCGCGGCTTCGAGGCGCGCAGCGATCTGTGGCGGTACGAGCCGGGTGCGGGCGGGGCCCTCGTCCGGGTGGAGACGCCCGCGGGTTCGGTGTCGGGCGCCACGGCCCGGCCGGACGGCACGGTGGAGTACTTGTGGTCCTCGGCCGAGCGGCCGCCCGTCATCCGGTCCACCTCGGGGGCGGTCGTGCTGGATCCGCCCGGGCCGAAGGCCCCGCCGTCCGTGCCGGTGGAGGACGTGTGGGTGGAGGGGCCCGGTGGCCGTGTGCACGCCCTCGTGCAGCGGCCCGCCGCCCCGGCCGAGGGGCCGTTCCCCACCGTCTTCGAGATCCACGGCGGGCCGACCTGGCACGACAGCGACGCCTTCGCGTCCGGCCCCGCCGCCTGGGTGGACCACGGCTACGCGGTCGTCCGGGTCAACTACCGCGGTTCCACCGGGTACGGCCGCGCCTGGACGGACGCGCTCAAGCACCGGGTCGGGCTGATCGAGCTGGAGGACATCGCCGCGGTGCGGGAATGGGCGGTGTCGTCGGGGCTCGCGGACCCGGCGAGGCTGGTCCTGGCGGGCGGTTCCTGGGGCGGCTATCTGACCCTGCTGGGCCTCGGCACGCAGCCGGACGTCTGGGCCGTGGGCCTGGCGGCCGTCCCGGTCGCGGACTACGTCACGGCGTACCACGACGAGATGGAGGACCTGAAGGCGCTGGACCGCACGCTGCTGGGCGGCACGCCGGAGGAGGTTCCCGAGCGTTTCACGGCCTCGTCGCCGCTGACGTACGTCGACGCCGTGCGGGCGCCGGTCTACATCTCGGCGGGGGTCAACGACCCCCGCTGCCCGATCCGCCAGATCGAGAACTACGTGGACCGGCTGAAGGAGCGCGACGCCGTACACGAGGTCTACCGGTACGACGCGGGGCACGGCTCGCTCGTCGTGGAGGAGCGGATCAAGCAGTTCCGTCTGGAGCTCGACTTCGCCCGGCGCCATCTGGCCCCGGACGCCGCCGCCGTCCCCGGCTCCGCGTCCGGTCCGGCGTCCCGTCCGGCGTCCGAGAAGTGAGGGAGGAGTGAGGAGCGGGTCGTCGGGAGGCGGGCGGGTGCGTAGCCGGTACCCCGCGCCGGGGGAAGGGAGCCGTGCCCGTACCGTGGAGGGGTGTACCGGTTCCTGCTGACCCCGCGGTGGTGGGGGATCAACCTGTTCGTCGTGCTGGCCATCCCCTTCTGCGTCCTCATGGGGACCTGGCAGCTCGGCCGCTTCGAGGACCGCGTGCAGACGCACAACGCCGCCGAGGCGCAGCCGGCCCCGGGCACGAAGGCCCCCAAGCCGATCGACGACCTGCTGCCCGTCGACACGGCGACCTCCGGCCGTCCCGCCACGGCCACCGGCCGGTACGCGGACCAGTTCCTGGTGCCGGACCGTGAGCTGGACGGCAAGAAGGGCTTCTACGTCCTGGGCATGCTCCGTACGGACAGCGGCAAGGCTCTGCCGGTGGTGCGCGGCTGGCTGCCGGGCGAGGCCGGACGCACCGCCGTGCCGGACGCGCCGACCGGCACGGTCACGGTCACCGGCGACCTCCAGGCGTCGGAGAGCTCCGGCACCACGGGGGTCCATGCCGCGGGCGGGCTCCCGGACGGCCAGGTCGGCATCATCGGCGCGGCGTCGCTGCTCAACCTCGTCCCGTACGACGTCTACGACGCGTGGGTAACGCTCCAGGACACCGGCGCGTCCGGCGGGCTGCGTCCGGTGCCGGCCGCTGCGCCGCAGGGCACCGGGCTGGACCTGAAGGCGTTCCAGAACCTGGGCTACACCGGTGAGTGGTTCGTCTTCGCCGGGTTCGTGCTCTTCATGTGGTTCCGGCTGGTCCGGCGCGAGGCCGAGGCCGCACGCGATCTGAAGCTCGGGCTGATCGAGGGGCCGGACGCGGGTGCGGGCACGGATGCGGATGCGGGAGTGGTCCTGGCGACGGGTACGGGCGCGGGCGCGGCCGCGGGGGCGGGCGCGGATGCGGCCCCGGACGCCGAACCTGACAAGGGCGACAAGAACGAGGTCCCGGTCTAGGCCGAGACAGAGGCCGTCCCGGTCCAGGCCGGGACGGAGGCCAAGGCCGCGGCCGGACCGAGGCCGACGAGGAAGCGGACGCGGTCCTGGCCCCGAGCGCGGTGTCGAGTGTGGCGGCCCCGCCGGGCGCGTGTCTGAACGCGGTCACCGGCCCCGCTGGTCCCGGGCGCACGCCCGAGCACGGTCCCGGCAAGCGGCAGGCGGCAGGCGGCAGGCGGCAGGCGGCAGGCGGCAGGCGGGACAGGGTGCCCTTACAGCAGGAGCGCCCTGACACGTGTAGGTTCCGTGGCGTGTGCCGGTGGCCCGGCCTCATGTGGCGGGGGCCAGCACCCCGGTCCGGTAGATCGTGCCCGCGCAGGCGTTGGAGATCTTCGTCTCCGCGACCGG
Source organism: Streptomyces tyrfis (assembly GCF_037034285.1). Lineage (NCBI taxonomy): Bacteria > Bacillati > Actinomycetota > Actinomycetes > Kitasatosporales > Streptomycetaceae > Streptomyces > Streptomyces tyrfis. The sequence continues at coordinate 81,041 of NZ_JBAGJZ010000021.1, forward strand.
CGCCCCCGCCTCCGGCGTGTGCGTCACCGCGACGCTGCCGTCCTGCAGTCCGCCGCCGTCCTCGCTGCCGAGCTGCGCGGCCGTCGCCACGGCCCCGTCTCCGGAACCGGTGCTGGGACCGGCCGCGGAGCCGCCGTTCGCGCCGCCCGTGCCCTCCGTCGGCGTCGGGCTCGGTGAGCCCCCGGCGACCGGGCAGGTGTCCTTCGGCACCCAGGCGAACCGCACCTCGTACGCCATGGACGGCTTCAGCGCCACGGCGCCCTGCTCCTGCGAGGGGTCCGGCAGCCCGGGCGCCGCGTCGCCCGCGGCGTGCTGGACGACCGTGATCCTGGCCGGGTCGGCCGCCCCCAGGGCCTGGAAGCCGATGCTTCCGGCGCTCTTCACCGAACAGTCGACGTCGGAGACGTTGGCGATCCGGAAGGTGCCGTACACGGTGCCGTCGGGGCCCGCCGCGCCCGCCTGGGCGGAGGCCACGCCGAGCTGTCCCGGGTCGCAGACCGGCGGGACGGACGCCGCGGAGGCGGCCGGGTCGGAGCCTCCGCCGGCCAGGTTCCCGTCGGCGCCCAGACTGTCGCCGCCGGACGGGCTGCTCGTGCTCACGGGGTGGTCCGGGTCGTCGGTGTCCTGTCCGTCGGAGCCGCCGCCGTGTTCCTTCCGCCCGGCTCCGGTGCCGCTCTCCGTGCCGTTGCCGCCCTGCGCCTGCTCGCCGTGACCGGCCATGGCGGGGTTGGCGGTGTCCGAGCCGTCCGAGTTCGCGACATGGACGAACGCGGGGATGGCGGTGCCGATGAGCAGTGCGGCGGCCGCCATGCCTACGACGGCCTGCCGCCGTCTGGCACGCCGGGCGGGCACCGCTCGGCGCAGCTGGTCGAGAGCGCCGTCGCCGGGCTCGATGTCCCGGACCGCCCCGTGCAGCATGCGGCGCAGTGCGACCTCATCCAGGAGGTCCGGTGCGTCCGAGCCGCCGTCACCGCGCGAACCGAAGCCCACGACCGTCACGGAGCCCGCGCCGGAGCCGACGCCCTTCTTCGCGGGGGCGGCCTCGTCCGTACCGGAGCGCGTGCCCGTCACATCGGAGCGCTTGTCCGTCGCACCGGAGCGCTTGTCCATCACACCGGAGCGCTTGTCCATCACACCGGAGCGCTTGTCCGTCGCACCGGAGCGCGTGCCGGTGCCGCCCGCGGGCGCGTCCGCGCTCCCGCTCGCGCCCGGCTCCGGCTCCGCCTCGGGGCCGGTGGCCGTCCGCGCGTCGGGGACCACCGCCATGTGCGCCCGTACGTCCGGGATCGCGTCGGCCGGCACGTCCCGGGACGCGTCGGCCCGTACCCGTGCGTCGGAGTCGGGGCCCGCCCCGGGGCCGGCGTCCGAGCCCACCCGCGCGGCCGTGCCGGGGGTCGTGGCCGGCGTCCCGTCCGAGGTCGCGGCGGCTTCCCGCTCGTCGTTCACCATCGCGTTTCCAGTCCGCCCGGACCCGGGCTCCCGCCCCGGGCCGCTGCCGCGACCGTCCGCAGAGCCGCTCTCGGAGCCACTCCTGGGACTTCTGGGGCTCCCGGGGCCCTCGGGGCCTCCACCGCCCTCGCGGCGGCTCTCGTTCTCGTGTGTCCGGTCGTTCCCGCTGCCGTGCCGGCTCATCCCTGTGCCTCCATCACGACACGCAACGCCGCGATCCCGCGCGATCCGTAAGCCTTGACCGAGCCCAGGGATATCCCCAGCGTCTCGGCGACCTGAGCCTCCGTCATGTCCGCGAAATAACGCAGCACCAGCACCTCCCGCTGGCGTCGTTGCAACCCACGCATCGCCTTGATCAGGGCGTCCCGCTCCAGCTGGTCGTACGCGCCCTCCTCCGCGCTCGCCATGTCCGGCATGGGCTTGGACAGCAGCTTCAGCCCGAGGATGCGGCGGCGCAGCGCGGAACGCGAGAGGTTGACGACGGTCTGACGCAGATACGCCAGGGTCTTCTCCGGGTCCCGTACCCGGTTGCGCGCCGAGTGCACCCGGATGAACGCCTCCTGCACCACGTCCTCGCAGGACGCGGTGTCGTCCAGCAGGAGCGCGGCGAGGCCGAGCAGCGAACGGTAGTGGGCGCGGTAGGTCTCGGTGAGATGGTCGACGGTGGTTCCGGCAGCCACGCCCTCCTCAGCGCCCTCGCGCGGGGACGACAACCGGGTGGGACGCGCGGCGGGCATGGGCGCGATCACCGGCATGCCGCCGGGCGCACGGGGCCGCCTGAGCGGACGCACCGAAGCGCCGCGCAGGGGGCCCACCACTGTGATGTCGAGAACCTCTGCCACGCCAGTTGGACACGTTTCCCCCCATCAGGGTTGTACGCGCGCGACACCGCGTTCGACGCGGTGCGACCTGCCCTCATACGTACCCGCTCTTCCCCAAATGCCCCGAATATGCGCCCTGTCGTGCAAGAAGTGACCGCATAGACGCGCACTTTCCGGCCGCCGGTTGCGACGGACCGAAAGGTCATCGTCGGATACCTCGACACCCCAGCTCAAGAGGTTCAGACTTTCAACTTGCACACAGGGAGTTCACAGATCGTACAAATCAGGTTCGATCAGACTCGGCCAGACCAGATCGGATGCGGATCACACCCGGATCACGCCCGGGCTCACACCCCGGATCACGTCCGGATCGGGCGTGGGTCAGGCACGGATCACGCCTCCGATCGGGCGTGGATCACGCTCCGATCAGGCACGGCTCAAGCACCGATCAGGCTCGGACCAGGCATTGACCAGGCACTGACCAGGATCGGACGAGGCGCGGATCAGGCCCGGATCAGGCGCGGGGGAACTCCGCGGCCACCGCCTCGGCGATCTGAGCCACGTTCAGCGCGGCCCCCTTGCGCAGGTTGTCGCCGCAGACGAACAGGTCCAGGGCGCGAGGATCGTCCAGCGACCGGCGCACCCGGCCGACCCACGTCGGATCGGTGCCGACGACGTCGGACGGCGTCGGGAAGTCCCCCTCCGCCGGGCTGTCGTAGAGCACCACGCCGGGCGCCGTGGCGAGGATCTCGTGGGCGCGGTCGACCGCGACCTCGTTCTCGAACCGCGCGTGCACGGACATCGAGTGCGTCGCGACGACCGGCACGTAGACACAGGTCGCCGCCACCCGCAGGCCGGGCAGCCCCAGGATCTTGCGGCATTCCTCACGGATCGCCAGCTCCTCCGACGACCAGCCGTCGCCCGCGTCGGTCCCGGCCCAGGGCACCACGTTGAGGGCCACCGGCGCGGCGAAGGGGCCGTCCTGCGCGTCCCCGACGGCCCGGCGCACGTCCCCCGGACGGGTGCCCAGCTCGGTGCCGGCCACCAGCGACAGCTGTTCGCGCAGCGCGGCCACCCCGTCGCGGCCCGCGCCGCTCACCGCCTGGTACGAGGAGACGACCAGTTCCCGCACCCCGAACTCGGCGTGCAGCGCGCCGACCGCGACGATCAGCGCGAGCGTCGTGCAGTTCGGGCTCGCGACGATGCCGCGCGGCCTGATCCGTACGGCGTGCGGGTTGATCTCGGGCACGACCAGCGGAACGTCCGTGTCCAGCCGGAACGCGGCGGAGTCGTCGACGACGACCGCGCCCTTGGCCGCGGCGATCGGCGCCCACTGGGCGGACACGTCGTCGGGCACCAGGAACAACGCCACGTCGACGCCGTCGAAGACGTCCTCGGCGAGCGGAAGGACCTCGCTCTCCTCACCGCGCACGACCAGTTTGCGGCCGGCCGAGCGCGGCGAGGCGATCAGTCTCACCTCGCCCCAGACATCCGCGTGCTGCGAGATGATCTGGAGCATGACGCCGCCGATCGCCCCGGTCGCTCCGACGACCGCGAGCGAAGGGCGGCGGGCGGTCATCGGCCGGTGCCCCCGTAGACGACGGCCTCGTCGGAGTCGCTGTCGAGCCCGAAGGCGGTGTGCACGGCGCGCACGGCCTCGACGACGTCGTCGGCGCGGGTGACGACCGAGATGCGGATCTCGGATGTCGAGATCAGCTCGATGTTCACACCGGCGTCCGAGAGCGCCTCGAAGAAGCCCGCGGTGACCCCGGGGTTGGTCTTCATACCGGCGCCGACCAGGGAGATCTTCGCGATCTGGTCGTCGTAGCGCAGCGACTCGAAGCCGATGGTGCCGCGGTTGCGCTCCAGGGCGTCGATGGCCTTGCGGCCCTCGGCCTTCGGCAGTGTGAACGAGATGTCGGTCAGCCCGGTCGACGCGGCGGAGACGTTCTGCACCACCATGTCGATGTTGATCTCCGCGTTCGCGATCGTGCGGAAGATCGCGGCGGCCTCACCCGGCTTGTCGGGCACGCCGACAACAGTGATCTTGGCCTCGGAGACGTCATGGGCGACTCCGGAGATGATCGCGTGCTCCACCTTCTGGTCCCCTCGCGGCTCGTTGCTGACCCAGGTCCCGCGCAGTCCGGAGAAGGACGAGCGGACGTGGATCGGAATGTTGTAACGGCGTGCGTACTCCACGCACCGGTGCAGCAGCACCTTGGAACCGGACGCGGCCAGCTCCAGCATGTCCTCGAAGGAGATCCAGTCGATCTTCCGGGCCTTCTTCACGACCCTCGGGTCGGCGGTGAAGACCCCGTCCACGTCGGTGTAGATCTCGCAGACCTCGGCGTCCAACGCGGCGGCGAGCGCGACCGCGGTGGTGTCGGATCCGCCCCGGCCGAGGGTGGTGATGTCCTTCTTGTCCTGGGACACGCCCTGGAACCCCGCGACGATCGCGATGTTCCCCTCGTCCAGCGCCGTGCGGATCCGGCCCGGCGTCACATCGATGATGCGCGCTTTGTTGTGGACCGAGTCGGTGATGACGCCCGCCTGGCTGCCCGTGAACGACTGGGCCTCGTGGCCCAGGTTTTTGATCGCCATCGCCAGCAGGGCCATGGAGATCCGCTCTCCCGCGGTCAGCAGCATGTCGAACTCGCGCCCGGCGGGTATCGGGGATACCTGCGCGGCGAGATCGATCAACTCGTCCGTCGTGTCGCCCATCGCGGACACCACGACAACCACCTGGTTGCCGCTCTTCTTGGCATCGACGATTCGCTTGGCGACGCGCTTGATGCCCTCGGCATCGGCTACGGAGGAGCCTCCGTACTTCTGCACGACAAGGCCCACGTGCGCTCCTCGCTCAGTCCGTTACTGCGGTCGACTCAGTTTAACGAGCGGCCCGAAATCGCCCTGTCGATACCACATGGTGAGATGTCCCGCTCACCACGTGATCATCGGCGTGCCGTCCCGAGCCGCTCGTACGGGGCTGCTGCCCGCCGATCGGGGGCGACACTCCCAGGTGTGGCCCAGCCCACACACGCACACGCCGGACCGCGCCCCGCCGCGCCCCGCCGCGCCCCGCGAGGGACCCCCTCCAGCGTGGATCGGAATCCCCCGGTCCGCCCGTCGGAACCCGCGGGCGCCGCCGTACGGGAGGGCCGGTGGCCCGTACGGGGCGGCCGACGCCAGGGCGCGCGGGCGTCGCGGTCGCCGCCGCCCGGGACGCGTCCAGCCGTCGGACGGCACGGCTCGCCCCGCGGCTCGGCGCACGGCCCCGAGCGGGAGGGAGATACAGGGCCCCGGGCAGGGGGAGACGCATGCCCCGGGCAGGGGGAGACGCATGCCCCGGGAAAGACGGAGAAGACGCAGGGGGCGGGGGGACACGACACACGGCGGCCGGCCACGTGCACCGCGCACGATGTCAGAGGACCCGCGGGAACGCCCGCGGGAGCGCGCCGGAGTACGCGAGGGCTACTGGACCGGGCGGAGCCCCAGCGGGCCCGCGATCTCCTCGGCCATCACCCGGCCCGCCTCCTCGGCGAGGTCGTCGTCGATGGTCTCCGAGTCGGTGTCCAGCCCGTCCAGCTCCTGGAGGGGCTGGTTGAGGCGGATGTGGGCGATCAGGGACTGGAGGGCGCGCAGGGCGGCGGACGCGGTGGAGCCCCAGTTGGAGAAGTACGAGAACTGCCACCACCACAGGGCCTCGGTGACCCGGTCCTCCTCGTAGTGGGCCAGGCCGTGGCGCAGATCGGTGACGAGGTCCGCGAGGTCGTCCGAGATGCGGGCCGGGACCGGCGCCTTGCGCGGCTCGTACGGGTCGAAGACCTCGGAGTAGACGTCGATCGGCTCCAGCAGGGCGGCGAACCGCTCGCGCAGCCCGTCCGCGTCCGGCTCGGCGCCCAGGTCCGGCTCGTAGCGCTCGTCGGGGACGATGTCCTCGTACGCGCCCAGCCGCCCGCCCGCCAGCAGCAGCTGGGAGACCTGGAGCAGCAGGACGGGCACGGCCTCCTCGGGCTCCTCGACCTTCGACACCTCGGTGACCGCGACGATGAACGTCTTGATCTGGTCGGCGATCTGGACGGCGAAGTCGTCCGGGGCCTGCGTGACGGAGTTCAGCGTGGCGTCAGACATCGAGGAGACCTCCCGTGGGCACGGTCGCGAACGCTGAGTAGAACATAGCGTCGCTGAACGCGAAAACACCGCGAGTCGCGACAATGGTCACCGTTGGTACATCTGGTGACATGAAAGCGTCACACATCGAGCAGACGCCTCCCCTCGAAGGCGCGGCCCAGGGTGACCTCGTCGGCGTACTCCAGGTCGCCGCCCACCGGCAGGCCGCTGGCCAGCCTGGTGACCCGCAGGCCCATGGGTTTGACCATGCGCGCCAGGTACGTCGCGGTGGCCTCGCCCTCCAGGTTGGGGTCGGTCGCCAGGATCAGCTCCGTGACGGCGCCGTCGGCGAGCCGGGCGAGCAGTTCACGGATGCGCAGGTCGTCGGGGCCGACGCCCTCGATCGGGCTGATCGCGCCGCCGAGCACGTGGTACCTGCCCCGGAACTCGCGGGTCCGCTCGATCGCGACGACGTCCTTCGGCTCCTCGACCACGCAGATGACCGCCCGGTCGCGGCGCGCGTCGCGGCAGATGTTGCACTGCTCCTGCTGGGCGACGTTGCCGCAGACCGAGCAGAACCGGACCTTGTCCTTGACCTCCAGGAGGGCATGGGCGAGACGGCGCACATCGGTGGGTTCGGCCTGCAGGACGTGGAACGCGATCCGCTGGGCGCTCTTGGGACCGACGCCGGGCAGTCTGCCCAGCTCGTCGATGAGGTCCTGGACCACGCCTTCGTACAACGGAAACGCCTTCCTCTTCCTGTTCCCGCACGGTGCGCGGGCGGTGGCCGCGGACGGCGGGCCACGGGGTGGCCGGGGCCGTGCGCCGCGGACGGTGTGCCACCGGCGGTGGAGCGCGCGATGGGATCGGGCTATGAGTACAACTTACGAGTTCCCGTCGCCGGCCAGAAGCCCGGAGCGGTCCGAAGGCCGAGCGGGCCGGTCCGGGGCGCGCGGCACGGCGGTCGCCCGCTCCGGACCGCGCGTCCGCGCCCACTCGCGGGCGCGTGTGCACGCGCGGGTGGGCGCGCGGCGGCCCTTCAGACCGGGCGCGCGGCGGCCTCGGACCGGGCGCGCAGGGCTCAGAGCGGGAGCGCGGCGACTCAGAAGCGGGAGCGCGGCGGTCAGAAGGGGAGGCCGGGCACACCGCCCAGGCCCTGGGCGAGCGGGCCCAGCTTCTGCTGCTGGATCTGCTGGGCGTTCTCGTTCGCCGCCTGGACCGCGGCGACGACGAGGTCCGCGAGCGTCTCGGTGTCCTCCGGGTCGACGGCCTTCGGGTCGATCACCAGAGCGCGGAGCTCGCCCGAGCCGGTCACGGTCGCCTTCACCAGACCGCCGCCCGCCTGGCCCTCGACCTCGGTCCTGGCCAGCTCCTCCTGGGCCGCCGCGAGGTCCTGCTGCATCTTCTGAGCTTGCTGCAGCAATTGCTGCATATTGGGTTGACCCGCACCGGGAATCACGGTCACTCCTGGCAATTCGACGACGAAAAAACTCGGTACGCCGAGCCTACGTGGTCACCGCGCGGCCCGCCCCACCCGCTGGCGGGCAACTCTTTCGGGTGAGTTTCGGTCAGCGTCGACCTGACGCCCATACCTGATCACAGGCCCCCCGCGCCCGGGCCCGCCGCGATTCCGACGCCGCCGCCCACCATTCGGCGGTAGGAAGGGCGTACGCGTCAGGGCACACAGGCACACCGGCCGTCACGCAAAGTTACGTGAGCGGGACAGCCGGCCGCGCCGGAGAGCAGTGATCACAGCACCGCCGAGACCACCGCCGCACATCAGGCGTCACCAAGCAGAATGCAGAACGCAGAGGAGTACCCCGGTGAGTCAGCCGGAGATGCAGCCCGAAGGGCCCCGCAACGAGTCCGGTCCGGCCGGCTCGGCCGGTTCCTCCGGTTCGGGCTCCGGCGTACGCGGCCGCGTTGCGCGGGGCCGGGACGGGGACCTGACCGGCACGCCGTTCCCGCTCGGCGACTGGGGTGAACCCGCCGAACGCCTCGAAGAGCTGTACCGCTGGGTCGAGGACGAGGCGCTGCGCACCGCCGACTGGTATCTGAACGACCGGGTGGGGAAGCGGCGCGCCGCCAGGGCGCTGCGGATCGGCGCGGCGGCCGGGGCGGTCGCGGGCACCGCCCTGCCCCTGCTCGACCTCACCCGGGCGCTCCCCGGGGCCGCGGGGTGGGGCTATCTGTCCCTGTTGCTGGGGGCCGCGTGCCTGGCGTGCGACCGGTACTTCGGCCTCACCTCGGGCTGGATGAGGAATCTCGCCACCGCCCAGGCCGTGCGGCGGCGTCTGCAGACGCTCCAGTTCGACTGGGCCTCGGAGTCGGTACGGGAGGTGCTGGGGCCGACCGAGGGGACGGCCAGCGAGGCGGCCGAACGCTGCCTGGGGGTGCTGCGGCGGTTCTCGGAGGACGTCACGGAGCTCGTCCGGAACGAGACCGCGGACTGGATGGTGGAGTTCCGGGCCGGGCCGACGCCGATGGGTCTCCAGGCCCTGTCGTCCGGCAGCGGGTCCGGCGGGCGCACGGACCAGAACGCGCAGCCGGGGCGGTTCCCGATGCAGACGATCGCCCGGCCGAACATGCCGCGGCAGCGGCCCCCGGAGTCCCCGCGGTGAACGCCACCGCGGCGAACGCCGCCGCGGGGCGCGGAGGGGGAAGCAGAGCCGGCCGGCTCGCACGTCCGCGACGGGCGCGGGATTCGGAAGTGCGCGACGGACGCGGGATTTCGGAATCCGTGACGGGTGCGGGACACGGAACGCGTACGGCTCCGGTGCGTCCGGCCGGGCGGCGGGCCGGACGCACCGGACCGGTCAGCTGAAGACGATCATCGAGCCCTGGGCGAGGCTGCGGGTGACGGCCGCGTGCAGGCCGAGCCAGACGTGCCGTTCCCGGGCGAACGGACTGTCGTCGTACGGGATCGGGGCCGCCGGCTCCTCCAGTTCGGTCGGCGCGGCGGGCGGCAGCGGGGCGACCGGCGGATTCGCCGGGTCGATGCCGAGGGACGGGGCGACGAATTCCAGCTCCCTCAGCAGCCCATGGCTGGAACCGAGCGGGCCGCCGCCCGCGAGCAGGTCGTCGTCGGAGAGCGGGGCGGCGAAGTCCAGCGGAACGTACGCGCCCGCGTGGTCGTAGTGCCAGACCAGGTGGGACTGACGGGCCGTCGCCTCGAACATCTCCAGCAACTGCTCGTAGTCCCCGCCGAGTTCGTCGACGGGTGTGACGGCGAGGCCGCTGAGCTGGAGCAGATAGGCGCGGCGCAGGAAGTGCAGGGCGTCGTAGTCGAAGCCGGCGACCGGCGCCACGTCGCCGGTCAGGCCCGGCATGTACGCGTACACGGGGACGGGCGGGAGTCCGGCCTCGCCCAACACCTTGTCGTAGGCGGCGATCTCTTCGGCGAACGGGTTGTCGGGGCTTTGGCACAGCACATCGACGAGGGGGACCAGCCACAGGTCACAGGCCACGAAGTCTCGCTCTCCAGCGGGTGCGCAACGGAATTTCACAACGGTCGGAACAGCGTAATGCGGGGGGCATGTCGCGCACAGTGGCGGTGGCCCGAAGGAGTACGCCGGCACGCGTGCCGGAAGCCTTCGCTGGGCCGTGTCTGACAAATAGCGCCGTCCGCCCGCAGGGCGGGGCGCGCGGTGTCCGGTGCGTGCAATCGCAAGGCGGAGGATCATCCTCGTACTGGACGTACTTGGATGACTCCGACAACGCGGCGAGCAATGGGGTCTCCCCTGCTCGAGCGAAGCCGAGAGCTCGGGGAAGTGCCGGGCGTCGCGCGCCAGGCGGGATTTGTCAGACACGGCCTAAGGGCTGGGGGCGGATGGGCCCGGGGGTCCGGGGAGGCCGGTGAGCGCGGTGAGGCCGGTGGGCCCGGCGGACGTCCTGGGGGCGGCGGGGCCAGCGGCCGGCGATGCGGCCGGTGAGGGGCCCCGGTCCAGGGCGGCGGGGCCTCCGGCCGCGACTCGGTCCGCCCAGCTCAGGGCGTGCGCGTGGTGGTCGTCCATCACCGCCCGCACCGCGTCGTGATCGCAGAGGGTGATCGCGGCGACGAGTTCCGGGTGGCCGTGCCAGAGCCAGTCCCGGGCGCGCGCGTCATGGCGCAGATACGGCACCGCGAACACCCATGCCTGGACGCGCAGCCGGTGCAGGAAGTCGTTGATGTACGCGTTGTCGAAGAGCGCGCCCAACTCGCGCCAGAAGCGCAGGTCGTAGCCGATGAGGATGTCGAGGTCACCGCCCTGTGCCGCCCGGGCGGCCTCCTGGGCCCTGCGGCGCACGGCGACCAGGCAGTCCTGGTACGCCGCCGATCGCACGGCCGGGGGCGAGGCGTCGCAGCCCTGGAAGACCGTGCGGATGACGCCGTCGATGACCAGGGTGCGGGCCTCGATCATCGCCCGGTAGTCGGCGACGCTGAACTCCCGCACCCGGAAGCCCCGGTGCTGGTCGGATTCGAGCAGGCCCTGCGCCGAGAGGTCGAACAGCGCCTCGCGCACCGGAGTGGCCGAGACGCCGTACTGCTCGGCGATCTGTTTGACGGTGAACTCCCGTCCCGGCTGCAACCGCCCGGCCAGCACTTCGTCGCGCAGCGCGTCCGCGATCTGCTGCCGCAGCGTGCTGCGGGTCACAGCTCCGCCCGCGCGCATGGTGCCCCTCCCCTGCTTTCGCCTCCGGTCACCTTAAGGCAGCGGCTCCTTCTGCCCGGATCCGGGCAGAAGGATGAGCGATGGCGAACGGGAAACGACGCCGGGGGGCCGCGAGAGGCGGCGAAGGCCATTGGAGGCGCCGGAAGCGGGTGCGGGACGCCCGAGCGCGGGCGGGCCGGGACGTCGTCCGGCCCGCCCGCCCGTACGGCGCGTGCGCGCGGACGCGCACGGTTCGGAGGCGGACGGCTACCGGGTGTGCTCGTCCGCGACCGAGAGCGCCGCGTCCAGCGCCGCGAGACCCGCCCTGGCCTCTTCCTCGGTGATGTTGCAGGCGGGGACGGCGTGGGTGCGGTTCATGTTGATGAAGGGCCAGAGGCCGTTCTTCTTCGCCGCCGCGCCGAAGGCCGCCATCGGCGCGTTGGCCTCGGCCGACGGGTTGTAGGGGACCAGCGGCTCGCGGGTCTCCCGGTCGCGGACCAACTCCAGCGCCCAGAACGCGCCGACGCCGCGGACCTCGCCCACCGACGGGTGCCGCTCGGCGAGTTCGCGCAGGCCGGGGCCGAGCACGGTCTCACCGATGCGGGCGGCGTTCTCGACGACCTTCTCGTCCTCCATCACGTGGATGGTGGCGACGGCGGCCGCGCAGGCCAGCGGGTGGCCGGAGTAGGTGAGACCGCCCGGGTAGGGGCGGGTCGCGAAGGTGGCGGCGATCTCGGCGGAGATGGCGACGCCGCCGAGCGGCACATAACCGGAGTTGACGCCCTTGGCGAAGGTCATCAGGTCCGGCACGACGTCGAAGTGGTCCGCGGCGAACCACTTGCCGGTGCGTCCGAAGCCGGCCATCACCTCGTCGAGGACGAAGACGATCCCGTACCGGTCGCAGATCTCGCGGACGCCCGCCAGATAGCCGGGCGGCGGCGTCATGATGCCCGCCGTGCCGGGGATGGTCTCCAGGATGATCGCCGCGACCGTGCCGGGGCCCTCGAAGGCGAGGGTGTCCTCCAGGTGCTGGAGCGCGCGGGCACACTCCTCGGCCTCCGTGGTGGAGTGGAACGGCGAGCGGTAGAGGAACGGGGTCCAGAAGTGGACGACGCCCGCCGAACCGCTGTCGGACGGCCAGCGGCGCGGGTCACCGGTCAGGTTGATCGCGGCGGAGGTGGCGCCGTGGTACGAGCGGTACGCGGAGAGCACCTTGGTGCGCCCGGTGTGGAGCCGCGCCATCCGGATGGCGTTCTCCACGGCCTCGGCACCGCCGTTGGTGAAGAAGATCTTGTCCAGGTCGCCGGGGGTGCGCTCGGCGATCAGGCGCGCCGCCTCGGAGCGCGCCTCGATCGCGAAGGCGGGGGCGAAGGTGGCGAGTCTGCCCGCCTGCTCCTGGATCGCCGCGACGACGACGGGGTGCTGGTAGCCGATGTTGGTGTAGACGAGGCCGCTGGTGAAGTCCAGGTAGCGGTTGCCGTCGTAGTCCCAGAAGTACGCCCCCTCGGCGCCGGCGACGGCGAGCGGGTCGATGAGGTCCTGGGCGGACCAGGAGTGGAAGACGTGCGCGCGGTCGGCGGCCTTCACGGCCGCACCGGCAGCGGGGTCGGCAAGAGGGGCATGAGGGGTCATGCGGTGAGCGTAGATCGCACCGGGAGCGGGCGGACATGACCACCTTGTATGGCGTGCGGCCCTCTGGTGGGCAGGGTGTCGCGTCACGGCCCGGCGTACTCCCGTACGAGCGGGGGGCGGGGGGCGGCCGTCCCGGCCGCCTGGAGCGGCGGGGACCTTTCCGTACGCGGAGGCGTGGGGCCGCTTCCGTACGCGGAGTCGCGAGACCCGTTTCCGTACGGGGAGCAGCGGGGCCCGTTCCGTACGCCGACCGCGGGCCGCGTACCGCGAGTCGGGGGAACCGGGGTGATCCGGCGGCCGTCTCCGTCTCCGGACACCGGACGGGTGCCGGACGGGTGCCGGACAGGTGCCGGACAGGTGCCGGACAAGGTGCCGGACAGGTGCCGGGCGAGGCATCGGGCATGCACCGGCAGGCGTCCGGGCGGGCATCGGGCCGGGGAGAGAGCGGGACGAACGCGGGCAGAGACGCGGGAAGGAACGCGGAGCGAGAGGTGCGGAGCCGCCCGCGGAGGGCCTTGACCAGGCCTTCGCGGAGGGCCTTGATCCGGCTCCTTCGGGGTGTCGTCGCGCGCCGCTATCCTCAACGCGTTCCGGCGTATCGCCGCACGGGGGAGGACGCACACCATGGAGAAGCTCGGGCCTGCGGACCCACAGCGCATCGGCGGCTACCGCCTGCTGGGCCGGCTCGGCGCAGGTGGCATGGGCCAGGTGTTCCTGGCCCGCTCCGACCGCGGCCGCACCGTGGCGATCAAGCTGGTGCACGGTGAGCTGGCCGGACAGCAGGAGTTCCGCGACCGGTTCCGCCAGGAGGTGCGGGCGGCGCGCCGGGTCGGCTCCGTCTGGACGGCCCCGGTCCTGGACGCCGACACCGAGGCCGCCGTGCCCTGGGTGGCGACCGGTTATGTCGCCGGCGTCTCCCTTCAGGCCACGGTCTCCGGCCGGCCCGGCTCCGGTGCGGGTTCGGCCCCGGGCGGGTACGGGCCGCTGCCCGAGCGCTCGGTCCACATCCTGGGGGCGGGGCTGGCCCACGCGCTCCAGGCCATCCACACCGCCGGGCTCATCCATCGCGATCTCAAGCCCTCCAACATCCTGCTGACGATCGACGGCCCGCGTGTCATCGACTTCGGCATCGCCCGGGCGCTCGACACCGTCGCCGACGGCGGCCTCACCCGGACCGGGGCCCTGGTCGGCTCGCCCGGCTTCATGTCGCCCGAGCAGGTGCGCGGCGAGCGCGTGACACCGGCGTGCGACGTGTTCTGCCTCGGCTCGGTGCTGATGTACGCGTCGACCGGCCGGCTGCCGTTCGGGGCGTCCGACAGCGGTGCGCACGCGCAGATGTACCGGATCGCCCAGGAGGACCCGGACCTGACCGGCGTCCCGGTGGACCTCGTCGAGCTGATCGCGGACTGTCTGCGCAAGAATCCGGCCGCCCGCCCGTCGACGGGCGCGATACTGGAGCGCCTGCCGGACTGCGAGGCGACCGAACCGTGGCTTCCGGGCGCGCTCATCGCCCAACTCGGCCGCCACGCCATGGAACTCCTGGACTCGGAGGACCCCGAAGGCCCCGAAGTCCCGGAAGACCGGGTGGGTCCCGAGTACCGGGAGGGCCCCGGGGGCTCCGGACATCCCATGGGCCCGGGGGAACCGGCGGAGGGCCCCGGGCGATGGGCGGTCGGCGGCGGTTCCGGCACGGCGCCCATCCCGTCCGCCGGGCCCCCGGCCCCGCACGGCTTCTCCGCCTCTTCTCCCGCCTCCGCCATATCCGCCACGCCTCCGGGGTCGGAGGCGCCGGCCGACCGGACCCCCGCCGGCCCCGTCCACACCACGCCCGCCGGCGCCCCCATATCCGGGCCGTCCCCCGTGCCGCCCGCCGCGCCGCCGTCCCACGCGTACGGGTACCCGCCGCAGCAGAGCGCGCAGCCGCACCCCGGTCAGACGGGGTTCGGCGCGCCGCAGGGCGGCGCCGGGTACGGCTATCCGCAGATGCAACCCCCGTACCAGCAGCCCGGGTTCGGGGCTACGCCGCCCTACGGCCCGCTCGGGCCCCTCACCCCTCTCGGCCCCGCTCCGGAGCGGCCCGGCCCGGAACCCGTGCGGCGGGGCAGGGGAGCGACGATCGCCCTGATCCTGGTGGCCGTGCTGGTCGCGATCGGCGCGGGTGGATCCGTCTACGCGCTGATGAGCGACAAGGGCCGGAAGGCGGATCCGTCCCCCACCGCGTCGCCCTCCGACGGCGCCTCCTCGGGCGCGGACGGCGCCGGGGGCCCGACGGCCACGGATCAGAGCCGTTCCTCCGACGACCGGCGGAGCGGCTCCAACTCCGGCTCCATACCCACCGGTTTCCTGGGCGAGTGGTCGGGCTCCCTCGACAACGCCTCGGGCCGCTCCACCCGAAAACTCACCGTCCGCCAGGGCACGGTGGGCCGGAACGTCCTCACCCTCACCGCCGACGGGCCACTCGACGGCGGCGGCTCGTACCACTGCGTCTTCGAGGCCGCCCTGGCCACCGAACCGACTTCGTCCGGCACGGTGGAGGTGGGCGCCTCCACGGTGGTCGTCGGCGAGCCGATGTCGTCCTGCTCACCGGGCAAGCCCACCATGCTCACACTGCTCCCGGACGGTTCCCTGCGCCGCGAGAACATGGACGGCAGCGGGCAGTTGACCTACACCAGGTCCGGCTGACACGTCCTGGCGAGAGCCTCCCGGACGGGAGCCCTTCCGGCGGACGCCCCTCCGGCGAGCGACCTCCCGGCCCGCGCAGGACGACGACGGTGGGACGGCGGCAGCCGGACGACAGCCATGCACGACCACATCGGGTCGACAGCCATGCACGAAAGCGTCGGGACGACAGCCGTGCACGGCGGCATCGGGACGGCAACCGGGTGAAGTCTGCCTTCAGAGCAGGGGCTTGACCGACATCACAAGGTGCTGGTGATCGGGGTGCGACGCCTGCCGGAGCGCTTCCTCCCGGGACTCCCAGCCGGTGACCATCGCGCGCTGCCCCGGGCCCATCAGGTCGAAGCGGACCACCGACGTGCGGAGCAACGACAGCGCGCTCGACAGGTATTCCGGGCTGAACGCGACCGTCATCTCCTCGGCGCCGATGAGCTCGGCGTCCAGCCGCTGGGAGGCCACGTCGTCCTCGTATCCCACCTGGAGCAGCACCGAGCCGCCCGAGAAGGTCAGTCGCAACGGGCTGTTGCCCTCCGCGATCACACCGACCCGCCTGACCGCGTCGCCCAGCTCCATGCAGTCCACGAGCGCGCGGACCGGGTCCGTCATCGCGAACAGCTTGTCGTGGCGCGGGAGCCGGCCCCCCAGCAGCCGCAGCGTCGTTCGCCGTCCGCCCTGCTCGAAACCGGCCGCGCCGCCGTCCAGCGCCAGTCGGCACGGACCGGACCGGTCGAAGAAGCTGGTGATCTCGGACAGTCTGCGCGCGGACAGCAGCACATCCGCCGAGACGTCCTCCGCCCGGGGCCGCCACGGAAGCGTGCGCACCGCGAACTGGTAGCGGTCCGTCGCGGCGAGCGTCATCGTGTCGCCGTCGAGCACCAGCCGCAGACCGGTCAGCGTCGGCAGCGCGTCGTCCCAGCCCGCCGCCACCGACACCTGGGAGACCGCCTCGCCGAACGCCTCCGCGTCCACCTCGCCGATCCACTCGGGCATGTCCGGCAACGCCGGATAGTCGTCGAGCGACAGCATCGAGAGCCCGAACAGGGCATCGCCGCTCGTCAGGGACAGCCTGGCCCCCTCGATCGCGCACTCCACCGTGCCGTAGGGCAGCACCCGGCCCACGTCGACCAGCCGCCGCCCCAGGACGAGCGCCCTTCCCGGGCGGATGACCTCCGCCTCCACCTCGGTGCGCGCGGACGCCTCGTAGTCGAGACCGGATATGCGCAGTCGCCCGTCCTCCGCCTCCAGCAGCAGCCCGGCCGGCACCGGGGAGGCCGAACGGGACGGAAGGAGCCGGCTCGCCCAGATCACGGCGTCGGTCAGTGCGCTGCTCTCGATGCGGAATTCCATGGCCCTGGTCTCTCCCCGGTCGGCTCTGGCCCTGCTCGCGATCCTGATGGTGAGCCGACTCTAAAGGCCGCCACTGACAGCGGCGCGGGTGGGGAACGGTTGCGGCCGACGGCAGCGGCGACCCCCGTGAGCCGCTGCCGTCGCCCCCGTGCCCCTCCCCCGAAGGGCGCCGCAACCGTTTCCGGACTCTACGGCGTCAGGTACGCGACAGAAAGATTCAGTTCGCACTGTGTGAGCCGCCGGAAGTATCAGGTTGCACAGTGAAACCGGTACGCTGCGCTCCGGTTTTCGGCGGGCCCCGGAGGCGTGCGGACGCCCGCGTACGGACGTGCGCGCGGGGCGTACGAAGACGCCGGGCGCACGAACGCGGAGTGTCCGGCGGCACAGGGCTGCGAGGCGCGGACGCGGGGGCCCCGGAGCGTACGAAGCGCGATGCCCCGGAGCGTACGAAGCGCGATGCGCCGGAGCGCGCGACGCGTGGTGCGCCGGAGCGCGGGTAACGGAAGCGCGGGAGCGCGAGGAGCGGAGGACGGGTGCACGAGCGGGAGCGGGCCGACGACATAGTGCGGATGTACCGGCTGGCCCGAACCGGTGGCTCGCGGGAACTCCTGCGCTGGCTGGCCGGCCGGGCCGGCGGCTGGGCCGGGCTGCTCGACCCGGGCGGCGGCGTCCTGCACGGCGTGACCAGGGGCCCGGACGTCGCCGACGCGACGACGCCCGGCCGCGCCGGGACCAGCCGCCCCACACCGCCGGCGGAACGCCCCACGCCGTCGACGGAGCGCTCCGCACCGTCAGCGGGACGCCCCGCACCGTCGACGGGTCGCCCCACGCCCCCAGCGGTGCCCTCCGCTCCGGCCGCCGGTACCGCCGCGCGGGCCGCCGAGGCCGCCGCGCTGGCGGCCGAGGGAGCCAGGCAGCTGGCCTCGCACGGCGCGCGCTCCTCCTCGTTCGACCGGGGACGGCACACCGCGCTGCTCCTCCGCCTCGACGGCCCGCCCGACACCGCTCCCCCGCTGCTGGCCGTCGTCGCCCCGCGCCCGCTGCCGGAGCGGCTCGCCACCCTCGTCTCCGACGTCGCCGCACCGCTCGCCATGTGCTGGTCGGCGGAGACCGTGGAACGCCGGCGCCGCCGTGTGGACCTGGCGGAGTCACGCAACCGGGAGGCGGTCCTGCACCTGATCATGACGGGCCAGCTGTCCATCGCGCATCAGGTCGCGGGCGCGCTGAAGCCCGAACTGCCCGACCCGGTACGGGTGTACGTCGTGGAATGCCCCGCAGGGCGCCGCGACGAGGTGGCCCGGGTCTGCGCGGAGCTGTCCGGCGGCAGGTCCTGGATCGTGCGGTGCCCGGTGTACGCGCGCCACCTGATCCTGATCACGCCGGCCGGACCGCACGCGACCGCCTCGCCGTCCGCCCGGCCGGACGCGACCGCCCCGCCGGTCGGGCGGCGGATCGCCGACGCGGTGGAGGAGTGCGTCGTCGGGGCCGGCGAGGACGTACCGCTGTCCGACACGGCGATCGGGTACCGCCAGGCGTTCCACGCCCTGGCCGTGGCCCGTGGACTGCCCGCCCGGCACGCCCGGTTCGGCTCCGCGCCGGAGGCGGCGCTGGTCGTCGGCGCGGCCGGTGCGCGCTGGGCCGACGAGCTGCTGCACCCGCTGCTCACCCACGTACCGCGGCGCGGCCAGGACCCCGGGAGTCAGGAGCTCACCGCGACGCTCTCCTCCTGGCTGTCGTTCTCCTCGCACGCCACCCAGCATCTGAAGATCCACCGGAACACCCTCGCGGCTCGGCTGCGGCTGATCGGTGAACTGCTCGGCCTCGACCTGACCCGGCTCGCCGACCAGGCCGCCCTCGACCTGGCCCTCCGCATCCGCGCCACCCCGAGCGTGCCCCGCACGGACCCGCGGACGCCCGGAGACCCAGGAACGCCCGGGAACCCAGGTACGCCTGGAACGCCTGGAACGCCTGGAACGCCTGGGGCGTACGAGACTCCCGCGGCCCCCGGCCCCCGCCCGCTTCTGGACGACATCCTGCGCGGACCGGCCGTCCAGGAGTGGGCGGCGCACCAGTTGCGCCCGCTCGCCGCACCGGGCGACTCCCGCCCGGCCGCCGACCCGCACACCACCCTTCGCGTCTGGCTGGACTGCGAGGCCCAACTGGCCCGGACCGCCGCCGTGCTGGGCATCTCGGTGCCGGGCGTGCGCAAGCGGCTCACGCGTCTCGAAGCGGCGCTCCAGCGCTCGCTGCTCCAGGCCCCGAGCGCCCGCTACGACCTGTGGCTGGCCTTCCGGGCCCTGGAGGTCGCCGGCACGCCCACCACCCCCTGAAGCCGAGGCCCTGAAGCCGAGCGCCGGGGCCCTGGCTCAGGGGGGCCGGGCGCCGGGCCCGGGGCGCGTACGCGTGATGGGGGCGCGTCCGGCAGGGCCGGATGCGCCCCCATCACGTGCGGGAGAGGATTCCTCACCCGCCGACGCGCGCGGCACGCACGGCGGCGGGTGAGGAATCCGCGGACCAGCGGGGCCGGTCAGCAGCTGAGGTTGTTCCCTGGGGTGGTGCCCAGGATCTGCACGAACGCCTTGTAGCGGTCGATACGGCTCTGGACCTGGGCGGGGTTGCCGCCATTGCACTCCAGGCTGCCGTTGATGGAGCGGATGGTCTCGCCGAACCCGGCGCCGTTCACCATCGCCTGGTGCGCGGTCATGGTGCCGGGCCCGTTCTGCGTGTTCCAGTACCAGAGGCCGGTCCGCCAGGCGACCGCGGCGTCCTGCTCGACCAGGTACGGGTTGCCCAGCAGGTCGATGCCGAGGGCGTCGCCCGCGGCCTTGTAGTTGAAGTTCCAGCTGAGCTGGATAGGACCGCGGCCGTAGTACGCGGCCTGCCCGGCCGGGCAGCCGTAGGGCTGGCTGCTGTCGCAGTAGTGCGGGTAGTTCGACGTGTTCTGCTCGACCACGTACACCAGGCCGCCCGTCTCATGGCTGACGTTGGCGAGGAACGCCGCCGCCTCCTGACGCTTGACGGTGTCGCTGCCGGTGTTGGCGAAGCCCGGGTAGGAACTCAGCGCCGCCGTCAGTCCGTTGTACGTGTAGAAGGGGTTCCGGTTCGGGAACATCTGGTTGAACTGGGCCTCGCTGACGACGAATCCGGACGGGTTGCCCGGGTCCGTGCCACCGCCGCCACCGCCGCAACTGCCCTGATCGGCCCAGACGTCGGAGCTGCCGGGCGTCTCGTTCTGGGTCCACCACTTGGCGGTCCAGTTGTGTCCGTTGTAGGAGGCCGTGCCGCCGCCGGTGTAGACGGACGAGGGGTTCCAGGGTGCCGCGCAGTCGGCCGCCGCGGCCGTCGTGGCGGGGAGGACGACGACCATGGCGACGACCGCGCCCAGCGCGGCGAACAGGCCCAGGATGCGTCTGATCACGTGATCACTCCTTCGATGCGGCGCACCGAAACGGACGGTGCGCCGCCATGGGGGGTGACGGCCACTCAAGCGCCGCCGCTCGAAGCCTGTCAAGGTCTAGACCATCCTCGGAAACTCTTGCGAATCGGCGCCTCCGGGGCGGGGCCGCCGCGTCCGAGGTCGCCCGCAACCGCCCTCAACAGACGTAATGCAGGCGGGAGTTCGTATAGCTGACGGGTGATCAGGGATCGGCTGGCCCGAAGGAAACGCCCGGGCCCGTCCAACATGCGGAACGCGTTTCTCCATTCAGCAGGACAGCCGGGAGTCAGCAGGACAGCTGGGAGCCCGGCGCCACGTCGAGGATGCCGGTGATCCGCTCGTACCCGGCGACTCGTGCCGCCACCGAACCGGGATTGCCGCCGTCGCACTCCAGGGCCCCGTTCAGCGAGCGGATCGTCTCACCGAAGCCCGCGCCGCCGACCATGGCGTCGTGCGAGGTCATGGTGCCGGGGCCGTTCTGCGTGTTCCAGTACCACAGGGCCGTCCGCCAGGCGACGGACGGATCCTGCTCCACCAGCCAGGGGTTGTGGAGCAGGTCGAGCCCGAGCGCGTCGCCGGCGGCCTTGTAGTTGAAGTTCCAGCTGAACATGATCGGGCCCCGGCCGTAGTAGGCCGCCTGCCCCGCCGGACAGCCGTAGGGCATGCTGTAGTCGCACTTGCGCCAGTAATTGGCCTCGTTGATCTCCTTCACATACCGCAGCCCGACCGACTCGAAGTCGGCGTGGGTCAGGAACGCGGCGGCCTCCCGGGCGCGCGTCTCCGGCGTCCCGGTGTTCGCGAAGCGCGGGTAGGCATGCAGGGCGTCGATCAGGCCCTGATACGTGTAGAAGGGGTCCCGGTCCGGGAAGATCCGGTCGAACTGGGCCTCGCTGATCACGAAGTCGGAGACCCCGCCCGTACAGGCCCCCCGGTCGGCCCAGACGGCCGCCGCGCCCGGACTCCCGTTCCGTGTCCACCACTTGGCCGTCCAGTTGCGTCCATGGTGCGATACGCCGACGCCCGCCGTGTACTCGGCCGAGGCACTCCACACGGGCGCGCACTCCGCCGTCACGGACGCGGCCGCGTGCGCGGCTGTCGCCGTGGCGACGGCGGGGAGAAGGCAGGCGACCGTCGTGACGACGGCGCCCAGCACGGCCAGACGGCTCCTGATGCGGTTCAGCACTGCACACTCCTTCGGCGGGGCACGCCGAACACCCGGCGAGCCGACTGCGCGTCCCGCCACTGAAGCCGCATTGGTCTGGACCTGTCAAGGGTGTAGTTCCTGCCTCCTCCCGGATGCCCCGCCCCAAGGCATCCGCCCGAAAGGCGCCGCCCGGAGGGCCCCAGCCGAAGGCCCCCGCCCTGGACACCTGCCCAAGGCGTCGCCCCGAGCGAGCGGTGGGACGGTATGCACGGATTCGGCCACCCCATGGAATCAGCCGCGATACGGGCGGAGAACGGCGGGCGAATGCCTGCCGACGAGCTCTCTCGGCCCTCGCCCGCCCTCCGGCGCTCGTACCGTGTCCCCGGGATCGGGGCCGCACACAGGTACGACACCGGCTGGAACCGGCCATCGCACCACGCCCGGTTCGACCCACCGCACAGGACCGGCCGGCCGGTCGCACAGGACCGACCCACCACGTGGCGGACCGCATGACGGACCGGCCCGTGACGGACCGGCCGTCCCAACCGACCGGTCGACCCAACCGACCGATCGACCGATCGACCGACCGGCCGACGACCAGCCGCACACCGGCACCGCTCGGGGCCCGTCCCCCCGAGCGTCCGGACGAGGGGAGTGCGAGGAAATCATGGAGTGGTTCAGCGCCGAGAACGTCGTGGCCGTGGCCACCACCGTCCTGGGCGTGCTGGCGTCCATCGGCGTGCTCTGGTACGAGCGCCGGGTGCCCCGCCGCAAACACATCGGCTACCGGGTCCAGATGGACACCCCGATCGGAAGCGCCGTCAGCGAGGGCCGGGCCGACGTCCGGCTCGGCCTCTTCAGCGAGACGCCCGACATGGCCGACGCCACGCTCGTTCTGCTGCGGATCGAGAACGACGGCTCCCAGTCCATCGCGGACAACGACTACACCGGACGCGACCTGCACGGCCTGACCGTCGAGTTCACGGGTCGCACGGTACGCGGCATCGCGGTCACCCAGGCGCCCGGCGCCGACCATCTGATGGAGCACTTCGCACCGGACGGCGGGATGCGCCACGAGGGCCCGCTCATCCGGCTGCCCCGTGTACCGCTCAACCGCGGCGAGCACTTCAAGCTGCTGGTGCTGCTCGCCGGCGGGACCGTGGACAGTCCGATCAGGATCACCGGCGGTATCCGGGACGGGGAGGTGACGCCGAACCGTGCCGCGCGCCCCGACGACAAGCCGCCGATGTTCGGGCGGGCCGCCCGGCTGATCACCGTGGCGCTGACCGTCTGCGTCATCACCCTCGCCTCGATCATCCTGGTACGGGACGACAGCCCGCCCCCGATGGGCTGCGTCCGCGGCCGGCTGACGGTGACCGGTTCCACCGCCTTCGAGCCCGTTCTGCGCGAGCTGGCGGACAAGTACGAGAAGGCGTGCGAGGGCTCCCGCATCGACGTCGACCCGCCCGGCAGCACCGCGGGCGTACGGGAACTGGCCGAACGCGGGGCGAAGTCCGGGAAGTCCGGCTCGCCCGCGCTGATCGCCCTCTCCGACGGCCCCAAGCCGGACGGCTTCCCCCAACTCCGCGAGAGCCGGGTCGCCGTCTCGCTCTTCCGCCTCGTCGTCAACGACCGGGTGCCGCTGAAGAACCTGACCCTCGCGGACGTCCTGAGGCTCTACCGGGGCGACATCCGCAACTGGAAGGAACTCGACGGGCCCGACCTGCCCGTTCTCCTGGTGAGCCGGGACGCCAACTCCGGGACCCGCGAGGTCTTCCAGCGCCGTGTGCTCGGCCGCAACGAACCCGCCCAGTCCTCCCGCGACTGCGTCACGAAGGACGACCCGCAGGCCCCGGTCATCCGCTGCGAACTCGACTCCACGGAACAGGTGCTGTCCGCCGTGGGCCGGCTCGACGGAGCGATCGGCTACAGCGAAGTGCGGTCCGGTACCAGGCTGTCGGGGGCCCACCAGCTCGCCATCGAGTCCGCCGTCCCGTCCGTCGACACGATCGGCACGGGCACGTACCCGTTCCGGGAGATCGAGTACGCCTACACCTATGGCCGGCCGCCCGCCGACTCCCTGGCCTCCAGCTTCCTGGCCTATCTGAGCCGGGGCAACGGCCAGGACGTCATCCGCGCCCGGGGCACCTGCCGTGCGCCACCCCGCAGGGCCTGCGCGTCTGCGGCGAGAACTGACCCCGCCGGCCGCGGGACCGTGCTCCCGCCCCCGGAGACCACCGCGCAGGAAGCCACGGCACGCAGGAAGCCGCCACGCGCACGCGGGCCACCGCGCGCACGGGCCCGGACTCGGGACCGGCCGGGCATGCGCGGTCGCACCTGCGGCCCAGGGGCGGAACGTGAGGGCCGACGCACGCGAGCCCCGGCCGGAACACACGCGAGTGAGGGCCGGGACATGCCGTCCCGGCCCTCATCACCGCGCTCTCGGCCCACCGCGCTCACGGCGTCGGTGAGACCACCTGCCGGGCGAACCCCGCAGGACCCGCCGGGGCGAAAGCCCCTAGAGGAAGGAGTTGATCTCGATGGTCTCGGTGCGGCCGGGGCCGACGCCGATCGCGGAGATCGGGGCTCCGGACATGTCCTCCAGCGCCTTCACGTACGCCTGCGCGTTCTTCGGCAGATCGGAGAAGGTCTTGGCCTTCGTGATGTCCTCCGACCAGCCCGGCAGCATCTCGTACACCGGCTTCGCGTGGTGGAAGTCGGTCTGGCTGTACGGGAGTTCCTCGACCCGCTTGCCGTCGATCTCGTACGCGACGCAGACCGGGATCTGCTCCCAGCCGGTCAGCACGTCCAGCTTGGTGAGGAAGAAGTCGGTGAGACCGTTGACCCGGGTCGCGTACCGCGCGATCACCGCGTCGAACCAGCCGCAGCGGCGGTCGCGGCCGGTGGTGACGCCGCGCTCGCCGCCGATCCGGCGCAGCGCCTCGCCGTCCTCGTCGAACAGCTCCGTCGGGAACGGCCCGGCGCCGACGCGCGTGGTGTACGCCTTGAGGATGCCGATGACCCGGCTGATCTTCGTCGGGCCCACGCCGGAACCGGTGCAGGCGCCGCCCGCGGTCGGGTTCGACGAGGTGACGAACGGGTACGTGCCGTGGTCGACGTCGAGCAGCGTGCCCTGACCGCCCTCGAAGAGGACGACCTTGCCCTCGTCGATGGCGTTGTTCAGGATCAGCGTCGTGTCCGCGATGTAGGGCTTGATCTGCTCCGCGTACTGGAGCATCTCCTCGACGATCTTGGCGGGCTCGATGGCGCGCCGGTTGAAGGCCTTGGCGAGGAGCTGGTTCTTCTGCTCCAGGGCCGCCTCGACCTTCTGCTCCAGGATCGACTCGTCGTAGAGGTCCTGGACGCGGATGCCCACACGGTTGATCTTGTCGGCGTATGTCGGGCCGATGCCGCGGCCGGTCGTGCCGATCCTCCGCTTCCCGAGGAAGCGTTCCGTCACCTTGTCGATCGTGACGTTGTAAGGGGTGATCAAATGGGCGTTGCCGCTGATCAGTAGCTTGGACGTATCCACGCCACGCTCGTTCAGCCCGCTCAGCTCGGAGAGCAGGACCGCCGGATCGACGACGACACCGTTTCCGATGACCGGGGTGCACCCCGGCGAGAGGATTCCGGAGGGGAGGAGATGCAGTGCGTACTTCTGGTCGCCGACGACCACCGTGTGTCCGGCGTTGTTTCCGCCCTGATAGCGCACCACGTAGTCAACGGAGCCACCGAGCAGGTCGGTGGCCTTTCCCTTGCCCTCGTCACCCCACTGAGCACCGAGCAGCACAAGTGCGGGCACAGGCGTACACCCCTTCCGGGCGGGGCATGTCCAAGGTCAGGGGGCGTACGAAACGCCGTACATGCCGTACGGCGCCGTACGGCAGTGCCTGAACCGTCGAACCGGGTGCCCCGGTATAGACGAAGCCCCTGGCGCAATAGCGCAAGGGGCTCTTGCACCAAGATGCTACCCGAGGAAGGACCGAGGTGTCGGCTGCCCAGCCCCCCGGCGACGGTGCGCACCAGCTGCTGGTGGTCATCGACCCGGTAGCCCGCCGGACCGACGGCGAGTCCGTTCGCATCGCGAAGGACGTGCTCAGCGCCGGTTCGCATGCCAAGATCTGCCTGCCCGAAGGGCCCGAGGAGTTCGCGCGGGCCCTGTCCCGCCGGGGTTGCCGGCGGCCGGTGGTGGTCGGCGACGACCACGCGTTGCGGCAGGCGGTGACGCTGCTGCACCGGGAGCGGGAGTCGGGCGAGAAGTCGCTGTCGCTGGTCCCGGTCGGCGCCCCCGCCTCGCTGGAACTCGCCCATTCGCTCGGCGTGCCCCGGGGCGCTGTGGCTGCGGCGCGCACCGCGCTGGACGGCGCCGTGCGCAGGCTGAACCTGCTGGTCGACGACAGCGACGGCGTCGTCCTGGGGGCCCTGCACATTCCGGCCCCGAGCGCGCCGCCGGACGCCATGGCCGCCCCCACCGGGGTGACGGCGGTGTGGGACACCTGCCGCTCGCTGGTCCGCTCCCTGGTACGCCCGGCCCCCTCGGCGCCGGCGGGCGCGGCCCGCACGCACCGGCTGCGTGTCGAGGCGGACGGCGTCCTGCTGAACGACCTGGACCGCCCGGTCGAGTCCGTGACGGTGACCTCGCGGAACCGCGACGGGGGCCTCGCGGAGGTGGTGATACGTCCTCCGGCGGCCGCGCCGGTCATGGCGGAGGCGAAGGCGGTCACGGTCTCGGGCGCGGACTTCCGCTATCGGGCCGATGTGCAGGTCGGCGGCCCGGTCAGGACGCGCACCTGGACCGTACGGGCGGGGGCCTGGGGGCTGGTGCTGCCGGTGACCGAGCCCGAAGCCGGGGCCGGGGCGGAAGCGGTGGGGTAGCGACGGCCGAAGCGGAACCACAACGGCCGCCATCCGGGCACCTGGGGCGAAACCACCCGGCGCGGGCCCGCCCGCCCCGGAAACTTCGACCCCGGACACTTCGACCCCGGAACCCTCCGCCCCGGAAACTTCCACCCCGCAACCTGTCGACACAGGCCCTGTCCGGCACGGAACCTTCCAGGGCAGGGCCTTCCCGGCACGGCAACTCGAAAGCTCGGCACTCGGAAACCCGGCGGCCCGGGCGTGGGAACCACGGCTTGGACGTGGGGCCCCAGGGCCTGGACGTGGAACCCAGCGCTTGGGCGTGGAGCCCGCCGCCCTGGGCGTGGAGCCCGCCGGCCTGGGCGTGGAGCCCGCCGGCCTGGGCGTGGAGCCCGCCGGCCTGGGCGTGGAACCCGGGACGCGGGAGCGAACGAAGCGGAACGGACGGAGGGCGGGGCGAAGCTTGTCGAACGACACCCACGACACGGCCCCGGTGGTCGACGCCGCCAACCTGACCGACGCGGACACCGTGGCCGACGTGGCCGACGTGGCCGACGTGGCCGACGTGGCCGACGCGAATGCCGTGGTCGACACGGATGCCAGGGCCGGCGCTGAGCCCGAGACCGGCGCGGATGCCGAGAACGGCACGGACCCCGTGGCCGACGCCACCGACGCCGCCGACTCCGATGGGTCGGGACCAGGCGCCGAGGCGGACCGGCCCGAAGGGACCGGATCCTCCATCGGGGTGACCCCGGCGGCGGGGGCGGCACCGGTAGCGGCGGGGACGGCACCGGTAGCACTCGATCGGCCGAGAACGGCGGAGGCACTGGAACGGTACCGACGCTCGGCCCTCACCTGGGCGGGTGCGGGTACGACACTGCTGGTCGTCGCCCCGCTCCTAGCCCTTCTCGGAGATGGCTTCGCCTCGGCCGCCCCGACCGTCGCCGGTCCGGGCGCGGCGGTGCTGCTGGGCGGGGCCGCCGTGCGGGCCCGGGCCGGGCCCGGCGGATGCGGAGGATCCTCGGAGCCGGGCCGTGGACCGCCCACACTTCGGTCGCCCTGCAGCGCGGGACACGGGGCGCCGCCGTAGTGTCGGGCGGACCCGGACCAGGTGAGCTGTTGGCCCTGGTGCCGCACACCGCGGGGCGGGCGTCGGACGCATCCCGCCATGACCGGGCGGGCAACCGCCCACCGGCGACCGGATCCCACCGGGGGACCGATGCCGACTCCAGCTGCGGGACCATTGCTGACTCCGATAGCAGGTCCGAGGCCGGATCCAAGGCCGGATCCGAGGCCGGGTTCGCTCCGGCCGGATCCGCTCCGGGCGGCTACGACTCGTTCGCGGCTGCGGCGGAGCAGCAGGCCCGGCTGCGCGGCCCGGACCCCGTGGCACCTCGCCCGGTCGGTGATGTGCGGCCGGGGCAGGCGGTGCGGTGGTGGCGGGTGCCCGAGCTGCGGGAGGCCGCCGGCGCGTGGACACCGCTGTGGTCGCTGGGTTACGCGGGCTCGATCGCGGTGCTGTCCGGAACCCTGGGCCGCGAGCAGATCCCGGATCTGCTGAGGGTGGTTGCCGTGTTGAGCGCCGCGTTCGGGCTGTTCACGGCCTGGCGGGCGATCGCCTCGGGAATCCCGACAGCACGTCTGGTGGCCCATGCCGCCGTCGCTCCGGCTTCCAGGATCCACCGGTACGCGCTGCTTCACGACGGATCGGGACACGGCGCGGGCACCGGGCCCGTGCTCGTCGTCTTCCCGGCTGAGCGAACGGACGGTGGCGGCGCCTCCTCGGAACCGCTCCGCGCCCGTTCGACAGAGGGCGCGGGCGAGGGGCCGCAGAAGAGTCCCGAAGAGCCACACGAAGTACCCGGGGAGGTGCGCGGCGAGACGCCCGGTGGGACCGGCGGAGTCGGTGTCTCGCCGGAGGGGCTGCTGCGCATTCTCCCTCCGGGACCCGTCAATCACCCCTGGGCCGGACTGCCCGCGCCGACCGGCACCGTCGAACTGCGTGGATGGCTCGACGGACGGTCGGTGCGTCAGGGAGCGCGGGTTTCGTCGGCGGTCGGCAGGTCGAGGGTCTTCCGGTACTCGCTCCAGCGGTCCATCATCCCGGCCAACTCCGCCTGCACGAACTCGAAGAACGCCGCGGTCTCCGCGAGTCTGGCCCCGGCCGGGGTGTGTTCGCCCAGGACGTGGGCACCCTCCTTGAGCGTGCTCTCCCAACGGGTGAGCACCCGGTCGCGGTTGGCGAAGGTGGTGTACCAGAGCTCGTCGTGCAACCGGTAGCGGTCCCGCCGCGAGCCCGGTTCGCGCTCGCGGCCGACCATGCTCACCTGCGTGAGGTAATTGATCGCGCCGGACACCGCGGCGGGGCTGATCTGCAGCGCCAGGGCCAGCTCGGCGGACGTCATCGTCCCGTCGTCGTCCGCGAGGAGCGCGGCGAAGACACGCGACGCCATCCGCTGCATCCCCGCTGATGTCAGATCGGAGGCGAACCGCTCCACGAACCGGGACACGGCCTCCGCGTCCCGCCCGGCACGCGCGCTCTGTTCGGTCTCGCCGGCCATCACCGATCGTCTCCCCTGCTTCTCCGGTCCTCACCGTGCCCCCAAGTTTATACGCTTCCTTAACTTCACAAGTTCATGAAAGTAGCGTAGCTTCAAAACATGACGAAGGCAATCACGGTGGCCGGGCTGCACAAGTCGTTCGGTCGGACGCACGCGCTGGACGGTCTGGACCTCGCGGTCGAGACCGGTGAGGTCCACGGCTTCCTCGGGCCCAACGGCTCCGGGAAGTCCACCACCATCCGGGTGCTGCTGGGTCTGCTGCGGCCCGACTCCGGCACCGCCCGGCTGCTCGGCCGCGATCCGTGGGCCGACGCGGTCGAGCTCCACCGGCGGGTGGCGTATGTCCCCGGTGACGTCACGCTGTGGCGCAACCTGTCGGGTGGTGAGGTGATCGACCTGTACGGGCGGCTGCGCGGCGGCCTCGACCGGAGCCGGCGGGCCGACCTCGTCGAGCGGTTCGAGCTCGACCCGACGAAGAAGGGGCGCACGTACTCCAAGGGCAACCGGCAGAAGGTCGCCCTCGTCGCCGCCTTCGCCTCCGACGTGGATCTGCTGATCCTCGACGAGCCGACCAGCGGCCTCGATCCGCTGATGGAGGGGGTCTTCCAGGGCTGCGTCGCCGAGGAACGCGCGCGCGGGCGGACGATCCTGCTGTCCAGTCACATCCTCAGCGAGGTCGAGACGCTCTGCGACCGGGTCAGCATCATCCGTCAAGGGCGGACGGTCGAGACCGGCTCGCTCGCGGAGATGCGCCATCTGACCCGGACGAACATCAGCGCCGAGCTGGCCGGCGCGCCCGACGGGCTGGCCCGTCTGCCCGGCGTCCACGACCTCCAGGTCCAGGGCCTGCGGGTGACACTCCAGGTCGACACGGACAAGCTGGACGCGGTGCTCAGAACGCTCTCCGCAGCGGGCGTCCGGACGCTGACCAGCACACCGCCCACGCTGGAGCAGCTCTTCCTCCGCCACTACGCGACGGAATCGGCGGACGCGACCGCCTCGACGGACGGGTGGAGCGCAGCCGTCACGACCGGCGCACCGAGCCCGACCGGCAGAGCGGACGGGACGGACGGGACGGACGGGACGGACGGCGGCGAGGACATGGAGGTGACGGCGCGATGACCGCTGTGACCACGGCCGCCTCCCCCGGTGCGGGGGCCCGGGCCGGCTCCCTGAACGAGCAGTTCGCCGGTGTCTGGACACTGCTGCGGCTCGCTCTGCGGCGCGACCGGATCATGATGCCGATCTGGGTGATCGTGCTCGGCGGCTCCTTCGCCTCGGTCGGCAAGTCCTTCGCCTCGCTGTATGACACCGCGGCTCAGCGCGCCGAGCTGGCCGCGTCGATGAACGGCAACAGCTCCCTCCGGGCGCTGTACGGGCCGGTCTTCGACGACTCCGTGGGCGGGCTGGTCAGTTGGCGGATGGTCTGTTTCGGCGGGGCGCTGGCCGCCGTGATGAGCCTGATCGTCGTCATACGGCACACTCGGGAGGAAGAGGAGACCGGCCGTCAGGAGATGCTCTCCTCCGCGATGGTGGGGCGCCGCGCCCCGCTGACCGCCGCACTGCTCGCCGCGTTGATCGCCAACGCGGCGCTGGCGCTGGTCATCGCGGTCGGCCTGGCCGGGTCGGGTGCCGGTGGGCCGGGCGCGGTGGCACTCGCCGCAGCGGTCGCCGGGACCGGTGTGCTGTTCGCCTGCACGGCGGCGACGGCCGCGCAGTTCACCGAGAGCGCGCGGCTCGCGAAGGGGCTCACGGCGGCGGTGCTCGGTGCCGCGTTCGTCCTGAAGGCGGCGGGCGACGCGGCGACGGACGACGGCTCGTCCGTTCTGACCTGGCTCTCGCCCCTCGGCTGGGCGGAGAACGTCCGGGCATACGCCCTGACCCGCTGGTGGGTGCTGCTCCTCATGGCCGCCGCGATCGCGGTTCAGGCCGTCCTCGCGTACGCCCTGGCGGGGCGGCGTGATGTCGGCATGAGCTTCCTGGCGACCCGGCCCGGGCCCGCGCGGGGCCGGATCGCGTCGGCGTCCGGGCTCGCGCTGCGACTCCAGCGGGGTGCGCTGCTCGGGTGGACGTTGTCCTTCGCCGCTGTCGGCGTCGTCTTCGGCGGGCTGACCGACGGGGCGGCGGACCTCGTCGGCGACAACCCGAAGACACAGGAGATCTTCGAGCGGATGGGCGGGCAGACCGGCCTGACCGACGCGTTCCTCGCGGCGATGGTCTCCATGCTGGGCGTGGTCGCGGCGCTGTACACCGTGGCGTCGGTGCTGCGGCTGCACGGCGAGGAGACCGCCGGGCGCGCCGAACCCGTGCTCGCCTGCGGGGTGAGCCGGCCGCGCTGGGCGGCGGGGCATCTGGTCCTCGCGTTCGGCGGGGCGGCCCTGATCATGGTGGTGGGCGGTCTCGGCCTGGCCGCCGGCCACGGGCACCGGCTCCCGGCCGTGCTGGGGGCGGCTCTGGTCCAGCTGCCGGCGATCTGGCTGCTGGGCGGTGTCACGGTCCTGCTGTACGGGGCGTTCCCGAAGGCCGCCACGGCGTCCTGGGGCGTGGCGGGGATATGCCTGGCACTGGGATGGATCGGGCCCGCCCTGGATCTGCCGCAACCGGTGATGGACGTGTCGCCGTTCACCCATCTGCCGAAACTGCCGGGCGGCTCCGGAATGGAGTGGGGTCCCGTGCTGGCGTTGACGGTGACCGCGGCGGCTCTGGTTGGCGCCGGAATGGTGGCGCTGCGAAGACGCGATGTCCTGACCTGACCCGGTGGCACGGGTGCCCGGGCAACCCGGGCACCCGGCACCGAGCACCCGGCACCGAACACCCGACCGCAACCTTGCCGTGGCGCGACCGCGTCCCCCGGGTCATGGACAATCGGAAGGAAGCCATTCGCGGAGTGGCCGGATGTCTGGCCGCCGCTGTCGGCGGGGCCGCGGGGATGCTCGCTTGGGCCCCCTACGGTCGGCGAGGCATCTTCGGCGGCTTCGAAGGGGCGTCGGAGTGGAACGTGCTCTGGCTCGGGCTGCCGGTCATGGCGCTCGGCGGCGTCACCGCCGGGATCGCGCTCTTCGCCCTGGCGTGGGGAAGGTGGCGGACAGCTCTCGGGGCGGTGACACTCCTCGCTGCGCTCACCGCCTTTGGAGTGGCCTTCGACGTGCTGGCCGGCCCGCCGCCGAGCTGCGAGCCGAGTCCTGAATCGGGGTGCTGAATCGGGGGGCCGGCTTGGGGGCCTGGGGCCGGGCGCTGAGTCGGGGTGCGGGATTGAGGCGATGCCGGATTGAAGTGGTGGCGGATTGAGGGGGCGAATCGGGTTGGCGAGGGGAGTTGCCGAGTTGGGATGCGGTGCAGGGGCACTGAGCCGGGGGTGGCTGTCCCTCCCCTCTCCCGCTGTCCCTCCCCTCTCCCGCTTTCCCGCCTCGTCTACAGCTCGACGCGGAGTTCCTTCAGTCCTCGGATGACATAGCCCGGGTTCCATTCCGGTTCGGCCGCCAGCCGGAGGTTCGGGGCGCGGCGCAGCAGCTCGCCGAAGGAGGCGGCGAGTTCGACCCTGGCCAGTGGGGCGCCCAGGCAGAAGTGGATGCCGGCGCCGAAGGTGATGTGCGGATTCTCGCGGCGGGCCAGGTCCAGGACGTCCGGGTCCGTGAAGCGGGCGGGGTCGCGATTGGCGGAACCGAAGAGCAGGGCCACTTCGGAGCCACGAGGGATGACCGTGCCATCGATCTCGATGTCGTCAAGGACCCAGCGTTCGAACATCTGGAGGGGGGTGTCGTATCGCATCAGCTCCTCGATCGCCGTCGGCAGCAGCCCGGGGTCGGCGTGCAGGGCGGCGAGCTGTTCGGGGTGGCGCAGCAGCGTCCACCAGCCGTTCACCGTGGTGTTGACGGTCGCCTCGTGCCCCGCGTTGAGCAGCAGAACGCAGGTGGAGATCATCTCCTGTTCGCTCAGCCGCTCCCCGTCGTCGTGGGCGGCGATGAGCGCGGAGACGAGGTCCGTACCGGGATTCCTCCGCCGTTCCTTGATCAGCTCACGCAGGTACGCGGAGAATTCGAGCGAGGCGCGTACGGCGGCACGGGCCGTGTCGTCCGACGGGTTCAGCTCGAACATTCCGCAGATCGCCGCCGACCAGGGCCGCAGCGGGGCGCGGTCGGACTCCGGAATGCCGAGCATCTCCGCGATGACCGCCACGGGCAGCGGTTCCGCGACGGCCTTGAGCAGGTCGCCGCCGCCGGATTCGACGAACGAGTCGACGAGCTCGGCCGCGAGCCGCCGCACCGTGGGGACGAGTCGCTCGACCGTGCGCGGGGTGAACGCCTTGGAGACCAGGCGCCGGATCCGGGTGTGATCGGGCGCCTCCAGGTCGAGGAGTCCCTGACCGTTCAGGGTGTGGAAGGGCTCGTGCTCGGCGGGCGGCGGGGTGCGGCCGAACTCCTCGTGGGTGAAACGGTGCAGATAGGTACGGCCCAGGCGCCGGTCGCGCAGGAGGGCGGACACATCGGCGTAGTGCGGGACGAGCCACTGGTCGCTCGGCTCGAAGTAGTGCACCCGCCCGGCTGCCCGCAACCCGGCGTAAGCCGGATACGGATCGGCCACGAACGCCGGTGACCAGGGGTCGAAGGACGCGTGCGGTCCGGAGGGCTCGGACGCTCCGGCAGGAGCGTCGGCCGTGGGACGGGAGGAGGGGTACATATACGGACGCTAACCGGCCAAGGTCGTCGTCGACCAGCCCCCGTTCTCGATGGGCTGCCTCGTTCTCGGTGGGCTGCCCCGTTCTCGATGGGCTGCCTTCGGGCCAGTTCGGGCATGCTTCGGGTCGGCTTCGGGCCGGCCCCCGTTTCCGGTGGTTCGGATCCCGTCCCCGTTCCTTCCGCGTTCGGGCCGGTCAGGAGGGTGTGACCAGCCTGGCCTCGTACGCGAAGACGGCGGCCTGGGTGCGGTCGCGCAGGCCCAGTTTCACCAAGATGCGACTGACGTGCGTCTTGACGGTGGACTCGGCGACCACCAGGTACGAGGCGATCTCCGCGTTCGACCGGCCCTGGGCGATGAGGACGAGCACCTCCGTCTCGCGTTCCGTGAGGTCCCCGACCCGGGCGAGCGTGGGCGCGCGCGGGGTCTCGGCGAGCTTGGAGAACTCGTTGATCAGCCGCTTGGTCACGGCCGGTGCGAGCAGCGCCTCGCCGGCGGCCACCACCCTTACGCCCTCAGCCAGTTGGCGGGCCGAAGCGTCCTTGAGGAGGAAGCCGGACGCCCCCGCGCGCAGCGCCTGGTACACGTACTCGTCCAGGTCGAATGTGGTCAGTACCAGCACCTTGGCGTCCGCGTCGGCGGCGACGATCTCGCGGGTGGCCTCGATGCCGTTGAGCTCCGGCATCCGGATGTCCATCAGCACCACGTCGGGGCGCAGCGCCGCGACCCGCGCGATGGCCTGCCGCCCGTCGACCGCCTCGCCGACGACCTCGATTCCCGGCATGGCGTTGAGCAGGACCGAGAAGCCCTCGCGGACCATCATCTGGTCGTCCACGATCAGCACCCTGATGGGCGGGGCGGCAAAGGACGCGGCGGAGGAGGGGGAAGGGAAAGGAGAAGGGGAAAGGGAGGTCATGCCTGGTCCAATGTGTCCGTCGACTTCATCGTGTCCACCACGTCCATCCGCACTGTCCGCGCCGTCGGGGATGCCTGTAGCGGCTGTGCCGCCTGCGCGGCACCCTTCATGTCCCGGGTCCCCGCAGCATTGTCCGTACTCGTACTCGTACTCGTACTCGTGCCTGTGCCCGTACTCGTGCCTGTGCCCGTACTCGTTCCTGTGCCTGTGCCCGTACCGCTGGCAGAGCCTGTATCGGTCTCGGGGCACGTACTGGTCTCGGCCCCGGTGTCGGTGTCGGTTTCGAGGGGGACGGGGATGAACACGGCGATCTCGTAGCCGCCGTCGCCGGTCGCCCCGGCCGTCATCGTGCCGTTCAGCATCGCGACCCGTTCCCGCATCCCCGTGATCCCGTGCCCCGCGCCGGGCGAGGGCTTCACCGGAGCGTTCGGCGGCCCGTTCACCACGCGCAGCCCCAGCCCGCCCAGCACGTACCCGATCTCCACCTTGGCGGTGGCCCCCGGCGCGTGCCGCAGGGTGTTGCTGAGCGCCTCCTGGATGATCCGGTACGCCGAGAGCTCCACGCCCTGCGGAAGTTCGCGTATCGCACCGGTGACGGTCTTCTCGGCCTCCAGGCCCGCCTCGCGCACATTGTCGAGAAGCCCGTCGAGCTGGGCGAGAGTGGGTTGCGGAGCGTCCGGCATCTGCTGGTCGTCGGCCCGTACGACGCCGAGGACCCGGCGGAGTTCGGTGAGGGCCGAGACCGCGTTCTCCCGGATCGTGGCGAACGCCTGCTCCAGTTCGGGCGGCGGATTCTCCACCCGGTACGGGGCGGCCTCCGCCTGGATCGCGACGACCGACATGTGGTGGGCGACCACGTCGTGCAGTTCCCGGGCGATGGTGGTGCGTTCCTCCAGCAGGGTCCGCCGGTCGCGCTCGACGGCGGTCACGGTGCGCTGCACGGTGACCTCGCGTTCCGCGTCACGGCGGATCTGCACCACGGCGACCAGCAGCAGCGCGACGGCGGAGAAGACGGCGAAGGGGCCGGTGGTCGACCAGGGCTGCCCACCGCCGATGTTGTCCAGCACAGCGGCGAACAGGCCGGAGATCAGCCACATCCAGGCACCGGTACGGGGCCGGGTCCGGGCCGTGACCACCACCATCACCACCAGGTGCGAGACCAGGACGCTCGACGTCCAGGGCCAGGAGTCGCCGCCGACGGCCGCCGCGAACGGGGTGACCGCCAGTGAGGCCCAGAACGCCCCGACCGGCCGGACGAGCGTCATCAGCACCGTCGCCGCCGGAAGCAGCGCGGTCATGACGGTCTCCAGCACGAAGCGCGGTCCGGAGTGGTACACCGAGGAGAGGCCCACGACGGCCGCGAGGAACGCGGCCGCGCCGACCAGCGCGTGGGGTGTCCAGGCGATCCGTTCACGCGTCCGCTCCGGCAGCCGGCGGGTCAGCGCCCCGTCGGTGCGCATCCGCGCCAGCGGGCGGTAGGCGAAGGCGTCGCTGAGAAGGTCGTGCCGCAGGCCGCCCAACACCTTCGCGGCCAGCCTGAGCTCGGGGCTTCTGGTTCTGGTCTCGGTCACGTTTCCACGGTAGGGGCCGCTCCGGCCGGGGTCGTCAGCAGTGGTGCGGATCCTGAGCCGTCCGTCGCAAGTACTACGGGCCCACTGCGCGGCCGACACGCACGGGCGGACGCGGGCGGACGCGGGCGGACGCGGGCGGACGCGGGCGGACGCGGGCGGACGCGGGCGGACGCGGGCGGACGCGGGCGGACGCGGGCGGACGCGGGCGGACGCGGGCGGACGCGATTCTGACGAGCGGGCGCGACGCCGACGGCGCGCATCCGGCCGGCGGTCGGCCGCGCGGGGCCGCCAGGCACGTCACCCCTGGACCGTCGGACGCCCCCGGACCGTCGGGTCCACCAGGCCAGTCGGACGACCCCGGACCGTCGGGCTCACCAGGCCAGTTGGGCGATCTCCTCCGCCACCACCGCGCACGCGCCGCTCGCCGGGTCGATCAGCGGGAAGTGGCCGACCCCGGGCAGCAGGGTGAGTCCCACCGTCTCCCCCGCCCGCGCCGCCGCGTCGACGAACGCCTCCGAGACGGGCTGCGGCACGTCGATGTCCTCGGTGCCCTGCACCACGACCGTCGCGATGCCGGTGGGCAGCAGCACTGCCGGGTCGGCGTGACGGGCGCGTTCCGCGAAGTTCTCCTGACCGCCGAGGAGTTGACCGACCGCTCCCGAGCACACGTTCAGCTCTACCGCCGTGGTGAAGTCCGCGATCGGGGCGAGCGCGACGACGCCCCGCAGCGGCGGCGGCGCGGGCAGCCGCCACGGCGAGCCGGCGGGCAGTACGTGCCGGGCGGCGGCCCACAGGGCGAGCTGCCCGCCCGCCGAGTGCCCGGTCACAACGATCCGCCGGGCGTCGGCCTCCGGGAGTTCGCGCATCAGCAGGGCGGGCAGGGCGTCCATCGCCGCGGCGACGTCGTCGAACGTCTCCGGCCAGCGGCCCGCGACCGGTTCGGAGTCCCGCTGCCCCGGGACATCGCCGCCGCACCGGTACTCGACGTTGGCCACGGCGAATCCGCGCCGGGCCAGGAAGTCCGCGAACGGCGAGACATGCCGCCGGTCGTACGGCGCCCGCCAGGCCCCGCCGTGCAGGACGACCACGACCGGCGCGCCGGGCCGGCCGTTCCGGGGGGCGTAGAAGTCGATCAGCTGGTCGGGGTGGTCCCCGTAGGCGGCGGACGCGTCGGGGGCGACCGGTGGATGGGAGAACGCCGACTCGGTCTCGGCCGCGTTCCGATCACGCGCGGCAGAATCCAACATCGCGGCAGAATCCGACATGCTGCTCCAACCCGTCCTGTCCTGTCCGTTCCCACAGCCCGCCGCGTCGGCAACCCCCGCCGGAGCCCCCGTCGGCCCGCCTGCGCGGCGGGCCGACGGACCGTCAAGCCGACATGATGTCAGGCCAACTGGCCTGACCTGCGGGGACGGTACCAGTACGAACGGCCCCGCCCCTCACGGGCGGATCAGGACGGCGCCCGGCGATGTGCCCGTCCGCCGGGAAGAGCGGATCAGCGAGCCGTTTCGGCGCCGGACGGCGCTCCCGGAACCCCGTCGAGCACCTCGCCGGACGGCGCTCCCGGAACCCCGGCCGGCACCTCGTCGGACGGCGACCCGGGAACCCCGCCGGGCACCTCGCGGAGCACCTCCCCCAGCACCCGCGCCGCCCGTTCCACGTCCGCGAACCCCACGTACAGCGGGGTGAACCCGAACCGCAGCACGTCCGGCCGCCGCAGGTCACCGACCACGCCCCGCTCGATGAGGGCGCTCATCACCGCGTCCGCGTCCGCGCACCGCAGCGCGACCTGGCTGCCGCGTTCCGCGTGCGCGGCCGGGGTGAGGGAGGCGACCCGGCCCTCGGGCGCGTACGCGTCGACGCACTCCAGGAAGAAGTCCGTCAGCGCGAGGGACTTGGCCCGCACCGCCTCGATCGACACCCCGTCCCACACGTCCAACGACGCCTCCAGCGCCAGCATGGAGAGGATGTCGGGGGTGCCGACCCGGCCCCGTACGGCGCCGTCCGCCGGCGCGTATCCGGGCGTCATCCCGAACGGGTCGGCGTGCGACGTCCACCCCGGCAGCGGCGAGTCGAAGTCCGCCTGGTGGCGCTCGGCGACGTACAGGTAGGCGGGCGAACCCGGGCCGCCGTTCAGGTACTTGTACGTGCAGCCGAACGCCAGGTCCACGCCGTGCGCGTCGAGCCCCACCGGCAGGGCGCCCGCGCTGTGGCACAGGTCCCAGACGGCGAGGGCGCCCGCCGCGTGCACGGCGGCGGTGAGCCCGGGCAGGTCGTGGAGCCTGCCGGTGCGGTAGTCGACGTGGTTGAGCAGGACGGCCGCGGTACGGGGGCCGAGGGCGTCCGGCGCCTCGGCGGGGGCGACGGGGACGAGCCGGTGACCGGTCATCCGGGCCGCGGACCCGGCGATGTACCCGTCCGTCGGGAACGTCGTGGCGTCGACGAGGATCTCGTCCCGCCCCTCGGGCGCCAGCCGGGTGGCGGCGACGAGGGCCTTGAAGACGTTCACGCTGGTGGAGTCACCGACGACGATCTGTCCGGCGGCGGCCCCGACCAGCGGGGCGATCCGGTCGCCGATCCGCTCGGGCGCGGTCCACCAGCCGCTCTCGTCCCAGGACCGGATGCGCAGCCGGCCCCATTCACGGGTGATCACCTCCCGCAGCCGGTCGGGTACGTGGGCGGGCAGCGCGCCGAGCGAGTTGCCGTCCAGATAGACGGTGTCGTCGAGGGCGAACAGCTCACGCCGGCCGGCGAGCCGGTCGGCGGCGTCGAGCGCGGCGGCCCGCGCGGCGAGGGTCTCAGACATGGCTGCGCGCGCTCCACAACTCGGGGAAGACGTTCTTGGCGGCCCGCTTCTCCAGCCACGCGACCCCGGCGGAGCCGCCCGTACCGGTCTTCGAGCCCATCGCGCGGCGGGTGGCGACCAGGTGGTCGTTGCGCCAGCGCCACACCAGTTCGCCGACGTCGGTCAGCGCCTCG
The DNA here is from genome assembly GCF_037034285.1 of Streptomyces tyrfis. Lineage (NCBI taxonomy): Bacteria > Bacillati > Actinomycetota > Actinomycetes > Kitasatosporales > Streptomycetaceae > Streptomyces > Streptomyces tyrfis. The sequence continues at coordinate 119,845 of NZ_JBAGJZ010000021.1, forward strand.
CCCAGCCGGACCAGCTCGTCGTTCTGGTCGGGGGCGGCGTAGATCTCCGCCCACACGGCCTCGACCTCGGGGGACGGCTCGTACCGCTGCGTGAGGTCGCGGCCGAGCACGGACTGCGGTACGGCGTGGCCGCGCCGGGCGAGCAGGGCGAGCGTCTCGTCGTACAGACTCGGCTCGCCCAGGGCCTTCTCCAGTTCGGCGTGGACGCGGGGCGCGCCCCGGTGCGGCACCAGCATGGACGCGGACTTCTCGCCGAGCAGGAACTCCATCCGCCGGTACATCGCGGACTGGAAACCGGAACCCTCGCCCAGGGCGCCCCGGTAGGAGTTGAACTGGGCGGGGGTGAGCTGGGCCAGTGGCGTCCAGGAGGCGTTGAGCGCCTCCAGCTCCCGCACGGACCTCTTGAGCGCGTCGCGCGCGACCGTCAGCCGGTCCTCGCGCAGGGCGTGCGCGGCGGTCTCCCACTCGTGCACGATGACGGTGAACCACAACTCCATGACCTGGGTGGTGACCAGGAAGACCATCTCGCCCGGGTCGTCGGAGAGAGGGTGCTGGAGGTGGGTCAGGACATCCGCCTGGACGTAGTCCTCGTACGGAGTCGTTCCCTCGAAGTCGAGATGCGGGGTCTCCGCACCGGTGGCTTCGGGGTCGGGGTGGATCGTCGACATTTCTGTCTCCTCGACACGAGCTTCCGGGTAGCGGTCCGCCCCTTCCGTGAGGTGGTGGAGCTCCGGTCCCCTGTCGGCATCCTAAACGGAGGCCCCGCGGACACGCAGGCCCCGCGGAGGACGATCCTCCGCGGGGCCTGGAGCGCGTCGTGGACGCCCGGGACGCCGTTCAGGGCGCGTGCGTGCGTGCCCCTGAAGTGCGCCCGGGGCGGGCCCGACGAGGCGTCGCAGCTGTCGACGCGCGCCCGCCGGGGACGACGGGACAGCCCTCGGCCGAGGGGACGGCCCCCGGCCGAGGGGACGGCCCTCAGCCGAGGGTGTCGGCGGCCGTGGGCGAGGAGTCGCGCAGGAACGTCGTGCAGCGCTCGTACTCCTCCTGCTCCCCGATCGCCCCGGCGGCCCGCGCCAGCGCGTGCAGGGCACGCAGGAAGCCCCGGTTCGGCTCGTGCTCGAACGGCACGGGGCCGTGGCCCTTCCAGCCGGCCCGGCGCAGCGCGTCGAGGCCGCGGTGGTAGCCGGTGCGGGCGTAGGCGTACGACTCGACGACGCGGCCACCCTCGAACGCCTCGTCGGCGAGCTGCGCCCAGGCCAGGGAGGAGGCCGGGTACTTCGCGGCGACGTCGGCGGGGGCCGTGCCGCTCGCGAGCAGTTCGCGCGGCTCGGGGTCGTCTGGCAGGCGGGTCGGGGGCGGTCCCCCGAGCAGGTTCTCGTGGATCGACATGGGTTCAAGTGTGCCTGGCACATGCACGCCCCGGGTACCCCGGGCGCGCGGCGCCGAGACCGTTCACGCCGGTGCGCGGCGACTCCCGGTCGCGACGGTTCACACCGAGTGCCGGCCGTTCCGCCGGGCGGACGAACCACGCCCTGCGGCGGAGCCTCGGACGGCCCCAGGAGCGCCCCAGGACCGCCCCTTCTGCGGCCCCGAGACGGCCGCAGAGCCGCCTCGGGGCTCCCAGGTCACGGTCCGCGAGCGGCCCCCGAGCCCCCGGCCCCCGCCCCTCCGGCCCCGGCCCCCCGAGCCCCCGGCCCCCGCCCCTCCGGCCCCGGCCCCCGAGCCCCCGAGCCCCCGGGTCCCGGCTGCCGGCTCCCGCGTCCCGGGTCAGTCCGCGACGGGAGGGCCCGGGCTCCCCGGGCCGTCCTCCCCCTCATCAGGCGCGGCCTCCGAGGACCGGCCGGACCCCGCCACCGGACCGGCTCCCGGAGACGGACCGGTCTGCGCAGACGGACCCGTCCCCGGGGACGGACCGGCCTCCGGAGACGAGTCGGTCTCCGAGAACGGGGCGGGCTCCAGAGGCGGCGCGGGCTCCAGAGGCGGCGCGACGACGCCGCAGTTCACCGTGCACTCGGGCCGTTCGCCCCGCCGCGCGCCCGGCTTCTCCGCCGCCGGCGCCCGCGGCGGGTTCCGTACGGTCGCCCAGGCGACCAGCGAGCCCAGCACGAGCGCCCCGGCGCACATCGGCATGGCCCGCCGGAACGCCGACGCGAAATCCCCGGCGTTCCGGTACGTCTCCGGCCCCATCCCCGCGAGCAGCGGCAGCGCGGCCACCGCGATCAGCCCGGCGGCGCGGGCGGCCGCGTTGTTGATCCCGCTGGCGAGACCGGCCCGCGCGGTGTCCACCGAGGCCAGGACCGTCGCGGTGAGCGGCGCCACCAGGGTGACCATGCCGACGCCGAGCACGGCGACGGCCGGAAGCACGCCCGTGAGGTAGGCGGAGACGGAGTGCGCGCCGGGCCCGACCCGCAGCATCAGCAGCATCCCGGCGGCGGCGACCAGCGGCCCGAGGGTGAGCGGGAGGCGCGGCCCGATCCGCTGCCCCAGCTCGCCCGAGGAAGCGGAGAAGAACAGCATCAGCAGGGTCGTGGGCAGCAGGGCCGCACCCGCGCCCAGGGCCGAGTACCCGGCCACGACCTGGAGCTGGATCGCGGCGAGGAAGAAGAAACCGCCGAGCGCCGCGTACACGCAGAGGGTGATGACGTTGACCGCGGTGAACTGCCGGGACGCGAACACCGACGGCGGCAGCATCGGCTCCCGCAGCCGGCGTTCCACCCGTACGAACACGGCCCCGAGCACGACCCCGGCAGCGGCCGTCCCGATCACCGCGCCGGACGCGCCCTGGCCCGCCGCCTCGATCAGCGCGTAGGTGACCAGGGCCAGGGCGAGCGCGGCGAGCACCGCGCCAGTGACGTCGAAGCGCCCGCGCGCCTTCGGGTCGCGGGACTCCGGCACGTGACGCAGCGCGACCGGCGCGCAGATCGCGGCGATCGGCACATTGAGCAGGAACACCCACCGCCAGCCGGGCCCGTCGACCAGCCAGCCGCCGACGAACGGCCCGACGGCGGCGCCGATGCCGCCGAACCCCGACCACAGCCCGACCGCGCGGGCCCGGTCGTCGGGGTGGAAGCTCGCCTGGATCAGCGCCAGCGAGCCGGGCGTGAGCAGCGCCCCGCCGATGCCCTGAAGGGCGCGGGCGACGATCAGGACGGCGGCGTTCGGCGCGATCCCGCACATCACGGACGCGGCGGCGAACCAGGCGACGCCGATGACGAAGACCCGCCGCCGCCCGAACCGGTCGCCGAGGGCTCCTCCGAGGAGGATCAGCCCGGCGAGCGTCAGCATGTAGGCGTTGACGGTCCATTGCAGGGCGGCCAGGTCGGCTCCGAGGTCCTTGCCGATGCGGGGCAGGGCGACATTGACGACGGTGGAGTCCAGCAGGGCCATGGTGGAGCCGAGCACGGTGGTGAGGACGACCCACCGCCCCTTGGTGGAGGCGACGCGGATGGCTCCCGTCGCCGCGTCAGGCACAGGCACAGGCATACGAGCAGCATCCCCGCTGCGGCGCACGGCAGCCATCGGGCCGCCCGGGCCCGACGCTCGTCGGCCGCCCGGGAACCCGTCGGGTTGCCCGGAGCCGGACCAGCCGCCGTGAGCCACCGGGCCACGCGGCGGCCACTCGGTCCGCCCGGGAGCCGCCAGGCCGCCCCAGGCCCGACGCCCCCGTCCCACTACCGCTCGTCCCACTACCGCCCGTGCCAGTACCGCCCGTGCCAGCACGCACCTGTCCCGGCAGACACCCGTCCCGGCCGGCGGCCCGGCCCTACGACGCGGCGCCCGCCACGGCCCGTACGCCGCGGATCAGGGCCTCGACCCCGGCCTCCACCTTGGACCGCGGGCATCCGACGTTCAGCCGCACGAAGCCCGGCGCCCCGTACACCGTCCCCGGCATCACCGCGACCTTCTCACGTTCGACCAGCACCCGCTGCAACGCCTCGTCGACATCGACACCGTTGACACCGGCGAGGCCGGCCGGCCGCAGGTCGATCCACGCCAGGTAACCGGCCTGCGGCGGCTCCCAGCCCAACTCCGGGAACGCCTCGTTCAGCCGTTCCGCCACCAGCTCCAGGTTTCCGCCCACATAGGCGCGGACCGCGTCCAGCCAGTCCCCGCCCTCCCGGTACGCCGCGATGTGCGCGGTCAGCGACAGCACCGCCGGGGAGGCCAGCCCCTCCGCCGTCTCCATCCGGCGCAGGAACTCCGCCCGGTCGGCCGGGTCGCCGATCAGGCCGTACGAACCGGTCAGCGCCGGGAAATTGAACGCCTTCGAGGCGGACGAGAGCACCGCCCAGCGCCCCTCACCCGCGACCCGCGTCCACGGCACGTGCACTCGCCCCGGGTGCACGAAGTCGGCGTGTATCTCGTCGCTGACCACCGCGACCCCGTGCCGCGCGGCGAGCGACGCCATCGCGCCCAGCTCGTCCCGCGTCCACACCCGCCCGGTCGGGTTGTGCGGCGAGCACACCACCAGGACCTTGCTGTCGGCACGGGCGAGTTCACGTTCCAGCGCCTCGGCGTCCCCCACCGGAACGCCCCGCAGTTCGCGCCCGAGCCCGGTGATGGCCTTGCGGAAGCCGTCGTACACGGGAGTGTGGACGACGACGCCCTCCCCCTCGGCCGTCCACATCTGGAGCAGCTGGGAGAGCTGGCTGAGCACGGACGGCCCGTAGACGAGCTGCTCGGTGTCGATCCGGGTGCCGTGCCGGGTCTCGTACCAGTGGGCTATCGCCGAGCGGAAGTCGTCCTGCCGCCAGGTGGTGTACCCGAAGACCCCGTGGTCGAGCCGGGACCGCAGCGCCCTCAGCACCTGCGGGGCGGTCTCGAAGTCCATGTCGGAGATGGTGAAGGGCAGCAGCCCGTCCGCCCCGAACCGGTCCGCGACCCCGTCCCACTGGACGCACCAGGTGCCCCGGCGGTCGATGACGGTGTCGAAGTCGTAGCGTGCGCCCGCGCCGGCATCCACAACGATCCTCATGCCTTCCCTCGGGGACGGTGTCCCGGAGTTTCTTGTCTCGGACATGCCTGGGGCCCGGCCCCCGAATGGTTCCGGGGTGCCGGGCCCCAGGCCCTGCGTCGTACCGGCTGTCGCCTCCGGCCGCGCCGGTGGGGCCACGACCTCCGCTGGTGCCGGTGGAGCCGCTTCCCTCCGCTGGTGCCGGCGGAGCCGCGTCCCTCCGTCCGCGCCGGTGGAACTACTTCAGCCTGGTGCCGGTGGAGCGCAGGTTGGCGCACGCCTCCGTCACACGCTTGGCCATGCCCGCCTCGGCGGACTTGCCCCAGCTGCGCGGGTCGTAGACCTTCTTGTTGCCGACCTCGCCGTCGACCTTCAGCACGCCGTCGTAGTTGCGGAACATGTGGTCCGCGATCGGCCGGCTGAAGGCGTACTGGGTGTCGGTGTCGAGGTTCATCTTCACGACGCCGTTGTCCAGCGCGGTGGCGATCTCCTGCTCGGTGGAGCCGGAACCGCCGTGGAAGACGAAGTCGAACGGGTGGCTGCCGGCGGGCTTGCCGTACTTGGCGGCCACGCCCTCCTGGAGGTCCTTCAGCAGCTCGGGGCGGAGCACGACGTTCCCCGGCTTGTAGACGCCGTGCACGTTGCCGAAGGAGGCGGCCAGCAGGTAGCGGCCCTTCTCGCCCAGGCCGAGCGCCTCGGCGGTGCGCAGCGCGTCGTCGACGGTCGTGTACAGCTCGTCGTTGATCTCGTGCGAGACGCCGTCCTCCTCGCCGCCGGTCGGGGTGATCTCGACCTCAAGGATGATCTTGGCGGCGGCGGCCTTGGCCAGCAGTTCCTGACCGATGGCCAGGTTGTCGGCGAGGGTCTCGGCCGAGCCGTCCCACATGTGGGACTGGAACAGCGGGTTCTGCCCCTTGGCGACGCGCTCGGCGGAGATGTCGAGCAGCGGGCGGACATAGCCGTCCAGCTTGTCCTTCGGGCAGTGGTCGGTGTGCAGGGCGACCTGGATGTCGTACTTGGCGGCGACGACGTGCGCGAACTCGGCCAGGGCGACGGCCCCGGTGACCATGTCCTTGTTGTACTGGCCGCCCAGGAACTCGGCGCCGCCGGTGGAGATCTGGACGATGCCGTCGCTCTCAGCCTCGGCGAAGCCACGCAGTGCGGCGTGCAGGGTCTGGGTCGATGTCACATTGATGGCCGGGTAGGCGAACTTGCCTGCCTTCGCCCGGTCGAGCATCTCGGCGTAGACCTCGGGGGTTGCGATGGGCATCTGTCCGCTCCTTGGATATGCGGGTGTGCGTTGCTGGTCCCTGACCTGGGGGCGACATCATCGTCGTCCCCATCTTCCCAGACTCCCGTCGCGACTCCACCCGGCCCGCTGGCCCACCGTCCCGCCGGACGGACCGGGGCATGCGTCAGGGGTGGGCCGTTTCACGTGAAACAGCCCACCCCTGACGGAAACCCCAGGTCAGACCCGATGCCAGGTCAGACTGGCGGTCAGGCCGAACTCGCGGTCAGGCCAGACTCGCGGTCAGGCCAGACCGAGGTCGGCCACCGAGTACACGTGCAGGTACGGCAGACCGGCCTCGGCGATCGCCGAGGCCGCGCCCCGCTCCACGATCACGGCGACGGCGACGACCTCGCCCCCGGCCTCGCGCACCGCCTCGACGGCCGTCAACGGCGAACCGCCCGTGGTCGACGTGTCCTCGACGACCAGACAGCGGCGGCCCTTCACGTCCGTGCCCTCGATGCGGCGCTGCATCCCGTGCGTCTTCTGCGCCTTGCGCACGACGAACGCGTCCAGTTCCTGTCCGCGCGCGGCGGCGGCGTGCAGCATCGACGTGGCGACGGGGTCGGCGCCCAGCGTCAGCCCACCCACGCAGTCGTAGTCCAGCTCGGCGGTGGCGTCGAGCATGACCTGCCCCACCATCGGGGCGGCCTTGCCGTCCAGCGTGATACGGCGAAGGTCGATGTACCAGTCGGCCTCAAGACCCGAGGAGAGGGTCACTCTGCCGTGCACCACGGCCTTGTCCTTGATCTGCTGGAGCAGCTCAGCACGTACGTCAGTCATGGCTACGAGCTTAAGGCGCGGCGCCGCGACCGGGTTCAGAGCCTGCGCCAGGTCCAGGTGGTCGCGATCTCCAGCGGGTCGATCGGGGTCACGTACCGGGGCATGGTGTTCAACCCGTTCGGCGGGCCGGACTGGGGCTCCACGCAGACCGCCTCCGCCTGCTCGTCGTAGATCACGACCCACTCGGCCCGGCTCGTCACGGTCAGCTCCAGTTGCTCCGGCCAGGTGAGCGTCACATCGACGCCGTCCGGCATCCCGAAGCAGTCGTCCCACGGGCCGGGCAGGGGCGGGATGCGTCGACCGGTCGGCAGATGGTCCTCGCCCCGCTCCTCCTGCCAGGCGGCGTCGAAGGCCACCTGAACGTCCTTGCCCCCGCCGCCGAGGTTGCGCAGGAACCAGGGGTGCCAGCCGGCCTGAGCCGGGAAGGAGTTCTCGTACGTCTCGACGCCGAAGGCGAGCACGAGCGAGTCCTCGGACAGCTCGAAGGTCTGGGTCACCCGGCCCGGATACGGCCAGGGATCGCCGAGGTCGTAGTAGAACGCGGCGTCCCGCTCGCCCACTCGGGCGGTGCTCCAGGCGGTGTCCCTGCCGGTTCCGTGGATGGCGTGCGGCGGAGCGTTCAGCGGCAACCGGTGCGGGACGTCGCCGTTGCGGAAGAGCCCGTGCCCGGTGCGTCCGCACCACGGCACCATCGGGAAGCAGCCGTACCGCTCCCCCTGCCGCAGCAGTTCGGTGCCACCGATCCGCAGACTGCTGATACGACAGCCGTTGGCGGGGTTCACGGTCAACTCTGCGTCGCCGACGGACAGCCGGACGTCCTTCTCGCTGCTACTCACCCGCCCGACATTACTGGCGCGGCTACCTCCGTCGTCGTAGCGCCCGGCCCACCACGACGGCCGATGCCAGCGCGAGCGCGGCGGCGGGGGCGACCCAGCGGAGCGTGGCCCCCGCGGTGGTGGAATCGGGTGACGGCACGGGCGCGTACCTGCCGCGCGGCGGCGCGTGGTCGACCTCCTCGGCGCTGCGGCCGATCATGGTGCGCCTGGCGTGCGCGGCCTCGGCCGGGGGGCCGTCGGGGCCGGTGAACCCCGCCATGGCCTCCGCATCCGCCGCCGCATCCGCCACTGCGTCCGCGTCCGGATCGAGCGACGACGGGGGTACGGGCGCCTCGAAGACGGAGCCCGTGCCCGGGGGCCGCTCGGCGGCGTCCGCCTCGTCCGCGGCGGCCTCGTGCGTGGGCGGCGTGTCGTCGTCCGCACCATCGTCCACGCCGTCGTCCACACCATCGGTCTCCGCGGCCTCGATGCCGTCGGTCTCGGCATCGTCGGCGTCGCCGCCGTCCACACCGTTCACCCTGTCCACGCCGTCCGCGTCCTCCGGGGCGGCGCGCCGGGCGGGAGCGACGCCGGTCGTGTCGGCCTCCTCGGCCCCCTCCTCGATGGCCTGCTCCACCGCTTCCCCGACGGAACGCTCGGCCTCGTCGAGGGCCGCGTCGTCGAGCCCACCGCGCGCCTCGCGCCGCGGACCGGCCACCGAGCCGGCCCCCGGGCCCTCCGGCGCCTCGCCCTCGGACGCGTCGCCGCCGACCGCCCCGCCGTGGGGCGCACCGCCGTGGGGCGCACCGCCGCCGCCCGTCTCGTCCTCGCCGTCCGCCAGCGTCTCCGTCACGAGCTGCTGCGCGAAGCGGTCCAGCAGGCGGATGCCCGCGGCGAGCGCCGCCGCCGGGTCCAGGTCCAGGATGCGACCGTCGCCGCTCACCGTGCCGGCGAAGCCGATCGCCGTACCGCCGTCCCGCTCCGTCAGGCCGATCGTCAGGCTCAGCCTCACCGAGCCGTCGCCCCGGGCCTCGACGCCCTCGCCCGCCACCAGGACCTCGGCCCGTCGCGGGCCCGCCGCGCCCTCCGGGGCCTCCGCGCCTTCCGGGGCCTCCGGTGACGCCACGGTGACCCGCAGCGCGCCCCGGTATGTGATCGTGTGACCGTCGGCCCGGATCCTCAGCCGGCCCGACAGCGGATCCGCGGCCGCGTCGGCGTCCTGTTGCAGCCCCGGCACACAGCGCGCGACCCGGGCGGGATCACTCAGCGTCCGCCGAAGGGACGGGACCGAAACCGGAACGAACACCTCATGCTCCATGGAAAACGAGCCTACTCAGCCCCGGCCGTCACGTCAGCGGTTCCACGTCGCGAGCTCCCCGCCCCACCCGGCCCACCCGGCCCGTCCGCCTCTGTCCTCCGGCCCGCCCGTCCTCCAGCCCGCCCGTCTGCCTGGCCGCCCCGGCCCCGGACGCCGCCCGTCCCTCCCCGCGGCTGGCTCACCGGTTCTCCCAGTACCTCGGGTGGACCAGCGTCGACGCCGGCAGGCCGCGCAGCCGGGCACCCTCCGCCTCCCGGCCCGCGCGCCTCAGCGAGCGCGCCGTCAGCGACCGCAGCCTCGGCGCCGACGGCGCGAGCCCCAGTGCCGGAGCCGGCCCCCGGGCGGCGAGGACGAAGCCCCAGCCGTGCTCGGCCTGGGCCCGGTGCGTGGCCCGGTCGGGCCCGGCCGCGAAATCGGTGAGCCGCCCGCTGATCCGATAGGGGCGGGTGTGCAGCCCCGCAGCCCGCATCGACGCCTCCACCGTCCAGTACGTGCGCGGCCGGGACACCGAGGGGCCACCGTGCACCACCGTCCGGCCGCCCGGCGCCAGGACCTCGGCCACCAGCCCGTAGAACTCCGCCGAGTACAGCTTCGTGCTCGCCGAGATCCCCGGGTCGGGCAGATCGGAGATCACCACGTCGTAGCGGCCGTGCGCGGACCGCAGCCAGGTGAAGGCATCCGCGGCGACGGGGGCGAGCCGGGGGTCGCGGTACGCGTGGCCGTTCAGCTCCGACAGCGCGCGGTCGGTGCGGGCCAGCCGGGTGAGGCCGGGGTCGAGCTCGACGACGGTGAGCTCGCGCACGTCCGGGTAGCGCAGCACCTCCCGGGCGGCCAGACCGTCGCCGCCGCCCAGGATCAGGACGCGGCCGTGCGGACCGCTCATCGCCGGGTGCACCAGCGCCTCGTGGTAGCGGTACTCGTCGCGCGCGCTCACCCGCAGCCGGCCGTCCAGATACAGGTCCAGCGAGGCGCGGTCCGTGCCCGTCAGCACGACCTCCTGCAACCCGGTCTGCACCGCGACCCGCACCCCGTCCCCGTACACCGCCCGGCGCGCCGCCCGCTCGAAGTCGCCGACCAGCGCGGTAGCGGCGGCGAGCACCGCGATCACCGCCACGTTGACCACGATCAGCAGCCACCGCGAACGCGGTGTGAGATCCCGGCGGAACACCCACAGCACCAGCGCCCCGCCCGCCACCGCGTTGACCGCGCCGGTGAACAGCGCGCCGGTCAGCTGCCCGAGCATGGGCAGCAGCAGGAAGGGGAACGCCAGCCCGCCGACCAGCGCGCCCACGTAGTCGGCGGCGAAGAGGTCCGCCACGGCGCCCCCGGCGTCCTGCCGGTCCACCCGCTGGATCAGTGTCATCAGCAACGGGATCTCCGCGCCGATCAGGATCCCGATCGTGAGCGAGAAGCCGACCAGCGCGTACCGCGACTCGCCGAACCACGCGAACGTCGCGTACAGCACCACCGCCGACGAACCGCCGACCAGCGCGAGCACCGCCTCGATCAGCCCGAATCCCACCGCCGCCCGGCTGCGCAAACGTTTCGCGAGAAGCGAGCCGACGCCCATCGCGAACACCATCACGGACAGCACGACGGACGCCTGGGTGACGGAGTCACCGATCAGGTAGGAGGCGAGCGCCACCAGTTCGAGCTCGTACACCAGGCCGCAGGCGGCGCAGACGAAGACGGCGGCGAGCACGAACCAGCGACCGGTCCTCGGCCGTACGGAAAGACACGCCGCGCCCCCTCGCAGCGAGACCTGCTGGTCGATCATGAGGCGAACGCTACGTTACGAGAAGGTGGCCTTCGGTCACCCACAAGGGTGTAACTGGCGTATTCGGCACGGCATTTGATCCGCGACGGGGCGTCAGGCCGCAGGCGCCCGCTTCGAGCTGCCACGCGCCGCCACCGGTGCGCTTCAAAGCGTCGGCACGCCACCGGCACCGGCGCCCGCCCGGAGGAGGCGTCAGTACGCCGCCGTCGCCGGCGTCCGCACCCCCACGCGCGTGCGCGTCACCACCAACTGGCCCTCCTGCGGGTACGCGTGCCAGGTGCGCCACCGCACCTGGCCCTCGGTCCGCTGGGCGAGCATCGCCGTGAAGGCGTGCGGGCTGCCGGGGAACGTCCCGGCGAGGCCGTGCGGATGGTCGGCCACCAGTGCGAGGAGTTCCTGTGCGCGCCCGGCGAACGAACCCGCCGAGAGCGTCTCGACCCGCGCCGCGAACTCGTACTCCCACTCGCCGAGCCGCTTCGCCACACCGAGCGGCAACGGGGTGCTGCTGCCGGGGATGCACGCGACGGTTTCGGAACAGGTGCCGCGGTCCTCCTCCAGGAGCACCTGGTGGGAGGCGCCGAGCAGGCGCATTTGCAGTCGGGCTCCCGCGAGATCGAGGTCGAGCACGGCCAGGGCGGGGAGCGGTTCGCGCCCCAGCGCCCAGGCCAGGTCGGCAGCACGGGTGTCGGAATAGGCCGTCTGGAGGGTCGTGAGCATGGGTCGGCTCCGCAAGAAAGCGTGGACACATGGACAGGGGACGCCTCCGACGCGATGCACGTGGGAGGTTTGGAAGCGCCCGATCAGGTCCAACTCGGGTCCGAGGGCTGGAAGTTCTCTCCACCGAGGGAATCACGAAGTAAGCCGCATCCACAGCGTTTTTATCCAACTTGACGTGGTTTCCATCCGCCCGGGGGCCCCACGGTTCATCTGTTCACCGGCAAGGCGCGAAAAGCCCCAACAAAAAGGTGCCCGGCGGGAGTTCACCCGCCGGGCACCTGCCGACCGACCGTGCCGGGCCGGCTCCCGCCGCCCGCTTCACATCGTGCCGGTCCGCCCCCGCTCAGTCGCCTCCGCCGCCGCAGCCGCCGCCGCAGGAGGACCCGCCGCCGCAGGAGTGGCCGCCGGAGTGGCCACCGCCGCCGCACGAATGCCCCCCGGAGTGGCCACCGGAGTGGCCACCGGAATGACCGCTGGAATGACCGCCGGAGTGGCCTCCGGAGTCACTGCCGGAGTCGAGGACCGCGCCGCAGGACGAGCCGCTGCCGCCGCCGGCCCACCAGCTGCCGTCCGAGGAGCCGCCACCGCGCGTGCCCCGGCGCACGCTCCCCGTACGCGCCTTCTTCCGGTTGCTCGCCCTGATCACGAGCGACACGAGCAGTCCGACCACGGCGACCGTGATCACCGCACCGACGAATATCTCCACCGACCTCACGTCCTTCCGTTCCCCCATAGCGAGGTCCCGCTGTCTTTCGCGCGATGGCGTCATGACGCCGGAGCACCGATCCGCGGCCCCCGACGTGCCGTGTACACCGCGGCACCGGTCCACCGGTTCCGGCACGACGGCCCTCCGGCGGATCCGGGACCGGCACGCCGTCGTGCCGGTCGGCGCCCATCATCGCGCCGTTCCTCGCCCGGGAAAATGCCCCGCCCCTCATATGCCGAAAGCGGACTTGAGCAACTCCAGAGCTTCCGCGCAGGATGGCCGCCATGACTCAGGGACGACCACTGCTCAACCGCCGCCTCGCGGAGTTCGGCACAACGATCTTCGCGGAGATGTCGGCGCTCGCCGCACGGACGGGTTCCATCAACCTCGGCCAGGGTTTCCCCGACACCGACGGCCCGGAGGAGGTCAGGGAGGCCGCGGTGCGCGCACTGCGCGCCGGGCACGGCAACCAGTACCCGCCGGGCCCCGGCATCCCCGAACTCCGCACCGCCGTCGCCGACCACCAGAAGCACCGCTACGGGATCGCCCTCGACCCCGAGACCGAGGTCCTGGTCACCGCCGGGGCCACCGAGGCCATCGCCGCGGCCCTGCTGTCGCTGCTGGAGCCCGGCGACGAGGTCATCGCCCTGGAGCCGTACTACGACTCCTACGCCGCCTGCATCGCCATGGCGGGCGGCGTCCGCGTCCCCGTACCGCTCCGCCCCGACCCGGCCGCCGGCGCCTACCGCCTGGACCTCGACGAACTGCGCGCCGCCGTCACGCCCCGCACCCGGCTCATCCTGCTCAACACCCCGCACAACCCCACCGGCACCGTCCTCACCCGCGAGGAACTCGCCGCGATCGCCGCCCTGGCCTGCGAGCGCGACCTCCTCGTCGTCACCGACGAGGTCTACGAGCACCTGGTCTTCGACGGCGAGCACCTCCCGCTGGCCGGCTTCCCGGGGATGCGCGAACGCACGGTCACCATCGGGTCGGCCGGCAAGACGTACTCGTTCACCGGCTGGAAGGTCGGCTGGGTCACGGGCAGTCCCGGGCTGGTGAGCGCGGTCCGCTCGTCGAAGCAGTTCCTCACCTACGTGGCCGCCGGCCCGTTCCAGTACGCCGTCGCCGAGGCGCTGCGTCTGCCCGACGCCTACTACGACGGGCTGCGCGCCGACCTCCGGGCCAAGCGGGACCTGCTGACCGACGGTCTCGCCGAGGCCGGTTTCCGGGTCTACCGCCCGGCCGGGACGTACTTCGTCACCACCGACATCCGCCCGCTCGGCGAGAGCGACGGCTACGCCTTCTGCCGGGCGCTGCCCGAGCGCTGCGGCGTCGTCGCCGTCCCGAACGAGGTCTTCTACGACCACCGGGACCAGGGCGCGCCCTTCGTGAGGTTCGCCTTCTGCAAGCGGACGGAGGTCCTCCAGGAGGCGGTGGACCGCCTCAAGCGGCTCGGCCGCGGCTGACCGGCCCGGCCGCGACTGACGCGCTCGGCTGTGACTGACCGGCCCGGCCGTCTCCGGCAGGCGGCGCCGTTCGCCCGCCGGGCGGGAAACGCGCGTTCCGTGAGCGCCGCGCTTCCGCGTCCGGGGCGGGACGAGACCCGGCCCGGGCGGTGGTCGTCATGCCGTGCATGGACCGCCGCTCCGGGCCGGGTCGTGGTGCCGGCGCCGTGGCGCCGTGGTGCCGCCGTCGGGCGGCGGGGTCAGGACTGCTCGGTCGGCGCCGGGGCGTCGCCGTCCGGCTTCGCGGCCGATGCCAGGCCGAGACGCTCCTGGAGCCAGTTGTCGAACTCGATCGAGGCGCGCACCCAGCTGACCGTCGAGGAGACGAAGTGCTCCAGGCTGACGCCCGTGCCGATGAGCATCTGGGCCTCGCCGATCAGGCGGATCGAGACCTCGGCGCCCTCGGCGCCGTCCTCGGCCTCGTGCTCGTGGGTGTGCGTGTAGACCTTCGGCCACAGGGTGCGGCGGTTCCAGTCGTCGATCGCGTCGAGGAGGACGGCGCGCTGGTCCGCGGCGTGCGGGCGGTCGTAGAACGTACGGACCGAGAAGACCTGCTGCTCGGCCTCGCCGCGGAACATGAAGTAGGTGCGGAACTCCTCCCACGGCGCGGCGAGGTCGCCCTCGTCGTCCACGACGTACTTGAGCTCCATCTGGTCCAGGAGCTGCTTGACGAGGTCCTGGTCAGGGATGACGGGGCCCTCCGGTCCTGCGGCCTGCGGTTCGGGCTGGCCCCCGAAATTAGGAATCGAGGACGGGTCGATGCTCACCGTGTTTTTCCCTTCGTGCGGTTGCCGCCATCCTCTCCCATGGCGGGCGGGGGATGGCAAGCCCCGGTGGGCCCGATCCGCCACGAGCTGACAGGCGGCCCGTGCGGCCGGGCCCCTGCGGGCGCGACGGGGTGACGACCGGCGTGGCGGCCGGGGGCCGACCGGGGGCCGACCGGGGGGCGACCGGCGCGGTGACCCCGCGAGGCCGGGTCGGCCGCGCGAGGGTCCCCGAGGCCCCGAGGGGCCGCGGGCGGCCGGGACGCCCCGGCCCCGGCGCCCGGGCCGGTCCCACGGCCCCCCGGCCCCGAGGCCACGCGCCTACGACGCGGCGCCGACCAGCAGCCCGTCGCCGGCCCGGTCCACCCGGACGGTGTCCCCGTCCTTGACCTCGCCCGCCAGGATCTCCTTGGCGAGCCGGTCCCCGATCGCCGTCTGGATGAGCCGGCGCAGCGGCCGGGCGCCGTACGCCGGGTCGTTGCCCTCCTCGGCCAGCCAGGCCAGGGCCTGGGGCGTGACGTCGAGGGTGAGCCGGCGGTCGGCCAGGCGCTTGGCGAGCCGGTCGATCTGGAGCTTCGCGATGTGCGAGAGCTCGTCGCCGGTGAGCGCGGAGAACACCACCAGGTCGTCCAGCCGGTTCAGGAACTCCGGCTTGAACGAGGCCCGGACGACCTCCAGGACCTGCTCCTTCTTCACCTCGGGCTCGGTCAGCGGGTCCATCAGGAACTGGCTGCCGAGGTTGGAGGTCAGGATCAGGATGGTATTGCGGAAGTCCACCGTCCGGCCCTGTCCGTCGGTGAGCCGGCCGTCGTCGAGGACCTGGAGCAGGATGTCGAAGACCTCGGGGTGGGCCTTCTCCACCTCGTCCAGCAGCACGACGCTGTACGGGCGGCGGCGGACCGCCTCCGTGAGCTGGCCGCCCTCCTCGTAGCCGACGTATCCGGGCGGGGCGCCGACCAGCCGCGCGACGCTGTGCTTCTCGCTGTACTCGCTCATGTCGATGCGGACCATGGCCCGCTCGTCGTCGAACAGGAAGTCCGCGAGAGCCTTCGCCAGCTCCGTCTTGCCGACCCCGGTCGGGCCGAGGAAGAGGAACGAGCCGGTGGGCCGGTCGGGGTCGGCGATCCCGGCGCGGGTGCGCCGTACCGCGTCCGACACCGCCCGCACGGCCTCGGTCTGGCCGATGAGGCGCTTGCCGAGCTCGTCCTCCATGCGCAGCAGCTTCTGGGTCTCGCCCTCCAGCAGGCGTCCGGCGGGGATGCCGGTCCAGGAGCCGACCACGTCCGCGATGTCGTCCGGGCCGACCTCCTCCTTCACCATCGTGTCCTTGGCGGCCTCCTGCTCGGCCTCGGTCGCCTCCGCCAACTCCCGCTCCAGGCCGGGGATCTCCCCGTACAGCAGCTTGGAGGCGGTGTCGAAGTCGCCGTCGCGCTGGGCGCGTTCGGCCTGGCCGTGCAGCTCGTCGAGGCGCTCCTTCAGCTCACCGACCCGGTTGAGGCCCTGCTTCTCCTTCTCCCAGCGGGCGTTGAGGCCGCGCAGCTCCTCCTCCTTGTCCGCGAGGTCGCGGCGGAGCTTCTCCAGGCGCTCCTTGGAGGCGGCGTCGGACTCGTTCCTCAGCGCCAGCTCCTCCATGTGCAGGCGGTCGACCGCGCGCTGGAGCTCGTCGATCTCGACGGGCGAGGAGTCGATCTCCATGCGCAGCCGGGACGCCGCCTCGTCGACCAGGTCGATGGCCTTGTCGGGGAGGAAGCGGGAGGTGATGTAGCGGTCGGACAGGGTCGCGGCGGCCACCAGCGCGGAGTCCGCGATGGACACCTTGTGGTGGGCCTCGTACCGGCCCTTGAGACCGCGCAGGATCGCGACGGTGTCCTCGACGCTGGGCTCCGCCACCAGCACCTGCTGGAAGCGCCGCTCCAGGGCGGGATCCTTCTCGATCCGCTCGCGGTACTCGTCGAGCGTGGTGGCGCCGACCATGCGCAGCTCGCCGCGGGCCAGCATCGGCTTCAGCATGTTGCCGGCGTCCATGGCGGAGTCGCCGCCCGCGCCCGCGCCGACGACGGTGTGCAGCTCGTCGATGAAGGTGATGATCTGGCCGTCGCTCTCCTTGATCTCGGAGAGGACGGTCTTCAGCCGCTCCTCGAACTCGCCGCGGTACTTCGCGCCCGCGACCATCGCGCCGAGGTCGAGCGAGACCAGTCGCTTGTTGCGCAGGGACTCGGGGACGTCGCCCTTGACGATGCGCTGGGCCAGCCCCTCGACGACGGCCGTCTTGCCGACGCCGGGCTCGCCGATGAGCACCGGGTTGTTCTTGGTGCGGCGGGACAGCACCTGGACGACGCGCCGGATCTCCTGGTCCCGGCCGATGACCGGGTCGAGCTTGCCCTCGCGCGCGGCGGCCGTGAAGTCCGTGCCGAACTTCTCCAGAGCCTTGTACTGACCCTCCGGGTCGGGTGTGGTCACCCGGCGCCCTCCCCTGCTCTTCTCGAACGCGTCCAGCAGCCTCTTCGCGCCGGCGCCCTGCTCGGAGAGGATCTCACCGGCCCGTCCGCCCTTCGCGGCGATGCCGATCAGCAGGTGCTCGGTGGAGATGTAGTCGTCACCGAGGTCCTTCGCCCGCTGGGCGGCGTCCGCGATGACCGCGAGCAGCTCGCGGTTGGGCTGCGGCGGGGCGACGGTCGAGCCGGTGACGCTGGGCTGCGCGCCCAGGAGCCGCTCCGTCTCGGTGCGCACGACGATCTGGTCGGCCTCGACGGCGGCGAGCAGATCGGTGATGTTCTCGTTGTCCTCGCCCGCGAGCAGCGCGAGCAGCAGATGCCCGGGGGTCAGGTCGGGGTGACCGTCCTTCACGGCCCTGCTGGTGGCCGCGTTGAGGGCGTCCCGGCTCTTGTTCGTCAGCTCGGCGTCCACGTGCGTCTTTCCTCCCTGCGGTGACGACTCTCCACAACACTGACTGAGTCAACGTGCGCTAAGTTGAGTCTATTCCACTCAACCCACTTTTCGCTCGCCGCCCGCCGGGTCCGGGACGGTCCATGGCGGAAACGGGAACGGCGGGGGACGGCAGGGGGACGGCAGCCCTTCGCGACACCCCGTGCGACACCCTGTGCGGCGCCCCCGCGCAGCGCCCCGCGCAGCGCCCTTCCTCCGAGTCAACCGGCCGGACCGGACCCCCGCCACCGCAGGGCCGGGCAGGGAGTTCCTACGCTGCTCGCATGGCTGTCGACGTGGTGAACCCCGGCTCCGAGTACCTGGCCTTCTGGCGTGAGCGCCATGTGTGCACGCTGACCACCCCGCGCCCCGACGGGACGCCGCACGTGGTGCCGGTGGGCGTGACGTACGACCCGGGGGCCCGGCTCGCCCGGGTCATCGCCGACAAGGACAGCCGGAAGGCGGCCAACGTACTGGCCGCGGGCCCGGACGGCGCCCGGGTGGCGGTCTGCCAGGTCGACGGGCGCCGCTGGGCGACGCTGGAGGGGTGCGCGACGGTGCGCACGGAACCGGACGCGGTCGCCGACGCCGTGCGCCGCTACACGGAACGCTACGGGCGCACGCCGTCGCCCAACCCGAACCGCGTCGTCATAGAGATAGCGCTGGACCGGGCGCTCGGCAGGGCGTGACGGGCCGGCGGGACGCGAGGGCGCGGCGAGCCCCGGGAAAGCCCGTGCGGCGCGGCAGGCCGACGGCCGCACCCGACATCCACGCCCCGGCGGGCGCGGACAGCACAACGGCGCCATCGTGTTCAGGTCACGATGGCGCCGTTGTGTGGGGGAGTGACTGAGCGACGTGTAACGACGGGGGATCGCTCAGGCACTGCGGGGGGTGGCGGAAATGGTCTCTGGTTCGATCAGCTGGTGGTCCCGCCGGGCGAGGTTGACGAAGATCATGTCGTACCGGATCGCGCAGCGGACGGGCTGCGGCGCCCCGCGCGGCTTGCGCAGGCAACGGTAGGCACGCACTTCGTCGTCCTCTTCACGCGCGACGATGATGGGGTCGCCGAACAGAGTGACCATCAGCGAGTCGCCGCGGCGGGGGAGGGCCGTGACGAGATCGATGAAATGCCAGCCTGATCGGTAGGCCGTGGCCATCTCGCGCCGGAAGCTGCGGTCGTCCGGTGGGATGGTCATGCGCCCGGGGTCTTCGTCGGGACGAGGTCCCAGGCCAGATCCGATGCCGCCGCACCCTCGGCCTGCGCACCCGTCAGCTTCGTCGGCATGAGGTCCCAGGCGAGGTCCGGAGGCGGCGCGGCCTGGACCCGAGCCGGCGCCCCCACGGGAGCGCTGTCCCAAGCAAGGTCCAGGGTGCTGATGACCCCGAATGTCAGCCCGGCGGAGAAGGTCACAGCAAGCACCGAGCGAAGCATCTTGTTACTCATAGTGGGCTTCGTCCTCACTTCCAAGGTTTCCTCTCCCCCGCATGACAAGACGATTGCTCATTGAGGCACGTCAACGCCACAGAAGCGATGCATCATGTTCCTGTAGATTCATGTTCCTGGGGGGTGGATAAATGGTTACGAGTGGAGCGAATGCGACACATCCCCACCCTGTCAGCGCCCTGTGCGACGAAGGAGCGCGGCTGTACGCCAGCGCGTTGAGCGTGGGCAAGATAGCCCGGTCCGAGGTGGGGCTCGCTCCGTGCCTGCTGGAGTTCGCGCTGTTGCATCCGGACCCGGACGACGCCGACTGGCTCCGGCCGGTTCCCCCGTTCGCCGCGCTGACGCAGCGTCTGCACCCCATCGAACGCGAGATCCAGGACCGCCGGCGCCTCTCCGTCGAGCTGACGGAGGCCTTCGAGCCGTTCATGGCCATCAGCGCCCAGGCGCCGCCGACCACGCACGCGATCACGGTGCTGGAGGGCATCGACCGGATCAACGCCTCCATCGAACTCGCCCTGAGCGAGTGCAAATCCGAGGTCCTCACCATCCAGCCCGGCGGCGGGCGCAGCGAGGACGCGCTCAACATCGCGGTCAAGCGCGGGAACATCCTCACCCAGCGCGGGGTGGGCATGCGCACCCTCTACCAGCACACGGCCCGGCACAGCCACGGAACCCTCACCTACGCCGAGCGGATGGCGGAGGGGAAGGTGGAGATCCGCACCCTCGAAGAGCTCATCGAGCGGCTCATGATCTTCGACGACACGGTCGCCTTCATCCCCGCCACGGACGACCGGAAGGTGGCGCTGGAGCTGCGCCACCCGGGCATCGTGGAGTACCTCACCAGCGTCTTCGAGCAGTTCTGGCGGCGGGCGGTCCCGCTCCAGGAGCAGATCCCGTACGACTCCACGCTCGAAGGCATCTCCGGGGTGCGGCACTCCATCGCGAAGCTCCTCGTCGAGGGGCACGTCGACGAGGCCATCGCCCGCCGCCTCGGCATGAACGTGCGCACCTGCCGCGCCCACATCGCCAAGCTCAGCGCCGCCCTCGGCAGCAACAGCCGGGCCCAGCTCGGCTATCTGATCGCCCGGTCGGGAATCCTCGAAGAGGACGAGGAGGGCGCGGAGGGCGCGGAGGGCGCGGACTGAGCCCGGAGCTTGGCGCCCGGCGGCCGTCGCGCCGCGGGGCGACGAGCGCCGCACCGCCCGGAGCACCGTCGCGAGCGCACACGACCGCCCCACGCCGACGCACCGTCACGAGCGCACACGGCGGAGGGCGCACGCCGGCGCACACGGTCGCCCTTGACGCCGGCACGGGCACCCGACAGGCACGCCGAAAGGGCGCACAGCGCCGGCGCACGCCGGAGGGCCGGGGAGGCGACCCCTCGGTCCGCCTCCCCGGCCCTCCGTCACGCGTGAACCGGCCCGGCCGCGCCCGGCCGTGTCGGCGTCAAGGGCGACCGCGCACGGCCGCCCGGCCGCGTCCCGGCCCGGAGCCCAGGAACCGGATCCCCGGGCCCGGACCCGCCGCTCAGTCCTTGGCGCGCTTGGGCCGCCAGACCACCAGCGCGCTGGCCTGCTGCACGTCCTGATACGGCACCAGGTCCCGTCGGTACGAGGCGTGCACCTGGGCCTCGCGCTGCTGCATCGCCGCCGCCGCGCCGTCCACCGCCGCCGAGAGCTCGGCGACGCGCTGCTGGAGCGCGGCGACCTGGTTCTCCAGTTCGATGATGCGCTTGATGCCGGCGAGGTTGATGCCCTCGTCCTGCGACAGCTGCTGCACGGTGCGCAGCAGCTCGATGTCGCGGGCCGAGTACCGCCTGCCGCGCCCGGCCGCGCGGTCGGGCGAGACCAGCCCCAGGCGGTCGTACTGGCGCAGTGTCTGCGGATGGAGGCCCGAGAGCTGGGCCGCGATCGAGATCACGTACACCGGTGTCTCATCGGTCAGTTCGTACGGATTGCGTCGTCGGCCGTCCACCTCAAGCTCCCTTCGCGGCCTGGAACAGTTCCGCCCGCGGGTCGGTGCCCGCGGTCGCCTTCCGATAGGCCTCCAGCGCCTCCCTGGCCTCGGCGCCGAGGTCCTTGGGCACCGTCACCTCGACGGTGACCAGCAGGTCTCCCCGGGTGCCGTCCTTGCGGACCGCGCCCTTGCCGCGGGCCCGCATCGTGCGCCCGTTGGGCGTGCCGGCCGGCAGTTTCAGCTTGACCGGCGGGCCGCCGAGCGTGGGCACCCTGATCTCGCCGCCGAGCGCCGCCTCCGTGAAGTCGACGGGCACGGTGACCGTGAGGTTGTCGCCCTTGCGCCCGAAGACCGGGTGGGCGCCGACATGGACCACGACGTACAGGTCGCCGGCCGGGCCGCCGCGCTCGCCGGGACCGCCCTTGCCGCGCAGCCGGATCCGCTGGCCGTCCGAGACGCCCGCGGGAATCCGGACCTGCATGGTCCGGGAGGACTTCGCCCGGCCGCTGCCCTTGCAGACGTCGCAGGGGTCCTGGGCGATGAGGCCCCGGCCCTTGCAGTCGACGCAGGGGTCGGTGAGCGAGAAGCCGCCGCCGCTGCCCCGCGACACCTGCCCCGTGCCGAGACAGGTGGGGCAGACCCTGGGCGTGCCGTTCTTGTCGCCGGTGCCGGAGCACGCCTTGCAGGGCGCCTGGCTGGACATCCGCAGCGGGACCGTGGCCCCGTCGACCGCCTCGGTGAAGCTCAGCGTCACCTCGGACTCGATGTCCTGGCCGCGGCGCGGCTGGGTCCGCGTGCCCGCGCCGCCCCGGTTGAAGAGTCCGCCGAAGACGTCGCCGAGACCGCCGCCGAAGCCGCCGGCCTGGGTCCCGCCGCCGCTCTGGGCGCCGCCGAAGAGGTCGCCCAGGTCGAAGTTGAAGTTGCCGCCGGCGCCTCCCGGCCCGGCCCTGAACCCGCCGTTGCCGAAGAGGGCGCGCGCGTCGTCGTACTCCTTGCGCTTCTTGGCGTCGCCGAGGACGTCGTTCGCCTCGGAGATCTCCTTGAAGCGCTCCTCCGCCTTGTCGTCGCCCTTGTTGGCGTCCGGGTGGTACTCGCGGGCGAGCTTCCGGTACGCCTTCTTGATCTCGGCGTCGGTGGCGTCCTTGGGGACGCCGAGGACCTTGTAGTAGTCCTTCTCGACGAAGTCCTTCGTGCTCATCGACGTCCCTCCTTCCGGACGATCGGCCGAGCGGCCGGCCCGTGGGCCGGCCGCCCGACCGGGCGGTGCGCCGCGAGGTGGTCAGACGGGATGTCAGACCTCCTCGTCGCCACCGCTCTCCTCGTCGCTCGCCTTCTCTTCCTTGGCCGCGGCCGGGCTCGCGCCCGGCTGCGGTTCGGCCACCGCCACGCGTGCGGGGCGGATGGTGCGGTCGCCGATCCGATACCCCGGCTGCAGGATCGCCACGCAGGTCGTCTCCGTGACGTCCGGCGCGTACGAGTGCATCAGGGCCTCGTGGATCGTCGGGTCGAAGGGCTCGCCCTCCTTGCCGAACTGCTGCAGGCCCAGCTTGGCGACGACCGTCTCCAGCGATTCCGCCACCGACTTGAACCCGCCCACGAGTTCGCCGTGGTCCCGGGCCCGGCCGATGTCGTCGAGCACGGGCAGGAGCTCGGACAGGAGGTTCGCGACCGCGATCTCCTTCACCGTGGCCCGGTCCCGCTCGACGCGGCGACGGTAGTTCTGGTACTCGGCCTGGAGCCGCTGGAGGTCCCCGGTGCGCTCGTTGAGCGCCATGCGGACCTGGTCCAGCTGGGCCGTCAGACCGACGGTCTCTACCGCGTCCCCGGCCGAGGACGGCTCCTCCTTCTTGGCGGAGGAGGTGTCCTTCGGCTCGGCTCCGTCAGGGGTGGCGCCGGAGGGGACGTCGGGCTCCTCCTCGAAGCCCGGGGTCTCCTCGGTCACACCGCACCGCCCTTCGCGTCCTTCTCGTCGTCCACGATCTCGGCGTCGACGACGTCGTCGTCAGCCTTGGCCTGCTGGGCGCCCGGCTGCGGGTCGCCGTCGGCCTGGGCGCCGGCGTACATCGCCTGGCCCAGCTTCTGCGAGACGGCCGCGACCTTCTCGGTGGCCGTGCGGATCTCGGCGCTGTCCTCGCCCTTGAGCTTCTCCTTCAGCTCGCCGACCGCGGTCTCCACCTCCGTCTTGACGTCGGCGGGAACCTTGTCCTCGTTGTCCTTGAGGAACTTCTCCGTCTGGTAGACGAGCTGCTCGCCCTGGTTGCGCGACTCGGCGGCCTCGCGACGGCGGTGGTCCTCCTCCGCGTACTTCTCGGCCTCCTCACGCATCCGGTTGACCTCGTCCTTCGGCAGCGAGGAGCCGCCGGTGACGGTCATCTTCTGCTCCTTGCCGGTGCCGAGGTCCTTGGCGGTGACGTGCATGATGCCGTTGGCGTCGATG
>NZ_JBAGJZ010000022.1:0-139239 GCF_037034285.1 Streptomyces tyrfis
GTTGGATCTAGCCCAGGACTTCCTCGTCCAGTCGAAGCTGAAGCTGCTGGAACGCTCGTACGAGGTACTGCGCAACCTCAAGAGCGGCTGCACGAAGCTCTCGGTCTCGCCCTCTTCCAGGGTGAGGCTCCTCGGGGCGCGTGCCTCGGCCTGCGGAGACATGGGGGACGACTGGAGAGCCGGGAACCTGGAGAGCCGGGAACTACGACGACATTCCGCACTCCTCGGGCTGTGAGAAGTGTGCCGTGGAGATCACGGAGCGCCTCGGTGGAGGAGGCCGGGAACCCTGTTCCTGGACGGTCGTACGCGCAGTACGTCGCCTTCTTGACCGGTATGAACGTGGGCACCCGGCGTTCCCGCACCCAGGCGGGGGACGGGATGCTCGACGATTTCTCGCCATGGATGGCGGCCAGACTGCGACGCGGGTACAACCTCCCGTGGCCGACTCTCGTCCTGATGTCCGTCTTTCCCGACAGGGAAGGCACCGACCTCGCGGTTCCGCTGACGGAAACCGAGGACAGGGCGGTGGTCGAGGCGTTGTTCGGACTCCTGACGGAGTTCCTGGAGATTCCGCCGGTGGCGCCCTGAGGATTGATTCCTCACGTCCGGGGGCCAATATCTTGCGGGCCGGCCGAGGCCCGTGGCGGCCGGCCGGACAGCTCTCGGCTCGTTCCCCGGGGTGACCCGCCGATCGAACCGGCGGGTCACCACCTTTTCGCCTTCTCCCCTTGTCCTCGCTCCGTGCGCAGCCCCGTCGTGGGCACCCCGGCACACGGGCCGGAGTGCCGTCTGCAGGTCCGGTTTCCTGGCCGCCGGGGCGGTATCTCGCCAGGGCGGCCGCTGCTCTCCGTCGGGCTCCGGGGGCCACCGTCCCCGCTCGCGCCCGGGCGGGCCGCCCGAGCCGGTTTGACCCCCTGCGCCGCCCCCCGTAATGTTGCTCATCGGCGTGTTTCCATGCGCGCCCACCCCTGAGCACATTCCTCCCGGCCGGTCCGTCCGGCGGGAGAGGCCGCTCGTCCTTCCGGATCGTCGTGGGCCCCGGCCCGCGCGGGCGGCTGGCGTCAGGGGTCCGTTCCGAGCGAGAGAGAGATCCGCGTGTACGCCATCGTGCGCAGCGGTGGCCGCCAGCACAAGGTTGCTGTCGGTGACATCGTCGAGGTTGACAAGATTTCCACCGCCAAGGTCGGCGACACGGTCGAGCTCTCGACCCTGCTCGTGGTCGACGGCGACGCCGTGACCAGCGACCCGTGGGTGCTGGCCGGCATCAAGGTCCAGGCCGAGGTCGTGGACCACCACAAGGGCGCGAAGATCGACATCCTTCGCTACAAGAACAAGACCGGCTACCGCCGTCGCCAGGGTCACCGTCAGCAGTACACGGCGATCAAGGTCACCGGCATCCCCGCCGCCGCGAAGTAAGGGACTGAGGAGACATGGCACACAAGAAGGGCGCGTCGTCCACCCGGAACGGCCGCGATTCCAACGCTCAGCGGCTCGGCGTGAAGCGCTTCGGCGGTCAGGCCGTCAACGCCGGTGAGATCCTGGTCCGCCAGCGCGGCACCCACTTCCACCCGGGCACGGGCGTCGGCCGCGGTGGCGACGACACGCTGTTCGCGCTCGCCGCCGGTGCGGTCGAGTTCGGCACGCACCGTGGTCGCAAGGTCGTGAACATCGTTCCGATCGCCGGCTGAATTCCGGCGCTCGTCGAGCGGTTTCCGCGGAGGCGGACCTCACTTTCCGTACGGGAAGAGAGGTCCGCCTCTCGCGCGTTGCGTCAAGGAGAGGTCCGCCTCTCGCGCTGTTCTCACATGAACGAGTCGGTTTCTCTCGTGAAAAGATTGTTCCTCTCCGGGGAGGAACGGCTGTCGCTTCTCCCCGGAGAGGACGGCCGTCCCCGCACCGGGCGGGCACGAGCGGGGCGACGTCCGTACGTACGTATGTAACTGGAGGTTCCGACCATGACCACCTTCGTGGACCGCGTCGAGCTGCATGTCGCCGCGGGTAACGGGGGTCACGGCTGTGCCTCCGTGCACCGTGAGAAGTTCAAGCCGCTGGGCGGGCCGGACGGCGGCAACGGCGGGCGCGGCGGCGACGTGACCCTGGTCGTCGACCAGTCGGTCACCACCCTCCTCGACTACCACCACAGGCCGCACCGCCGGGCCACCAACGGGCAGCCCGGCGAGGGCGGCAACCGCTCCGGCAAGGACGGGCAGGACCTCGTGCTGCCGGTGCCCGACGGCACGGTGGTGCTCGACCGGCACGGCAACGTGCTGGCCGACCTCGTCGGACAGGGCACCGCGTTCGTGGCCGGACAGGGCGGCCGCGGCGGCCTCGGCAACGCCGCGCTGGCCTCCGCCCGGCGCAAGGCCCCCGGCTTCGCGCTGCTGGGCGAGCCCGGAGAGGCCCGGGACATCGTCCTGGAGCTCAAGACCGTCGCCGACGTCGCGCTGGTCGGATACCCGAGCGCGGGCAAGTCCTCGCTCATCTCCGTCCTCTCGGCCGCCAAGCCGAAGATCGCCGACTACCCGTTCACGACGCTCGTGCCGAACCTCGGCGTGGTCACCGCGGGCAGCACCGTCTACACCATCGCCGACGTCCCGGGCCTGATCCCGGGCGCCAGCCAGGGCCGCGGCCTCGGCCTGGAGTTTCTGCGGCACGTGGAGCGCTGCTCGGTCCTCGTGCACGTGCTGGACACCGCGACGCTGGAGTCCGACCGCGACCCGGTCTCCGACCTCGACGTGATCGAGGAGGAGCTGAAGCAGTACGGCGGCCTGGGCGACCGGCCCCGGATCGTCGTCCTCAACAAGATCGACATCCCGGACGGCAAGGACCTCGCGGACATGATCCGCCCGGACCTGGAGGAGCGCGGCTACCGCGTCTTCGAGGTGTCGGCCGTCGCCCGCACCGGCCTGAAGGAGCTCTCCTACGCGCTCGCGGGCGTCATCGACGAGGCGCGCGCGGCCCGTCCCGTGGAGGCGGCGACCCGTATCGTCATCCGCCCGAAGGCCGTCGACGACGCCGGATTCACGGTCACCAAGGAGGAGGACGGCCTCTACCGGGTGCGGGGCGACAAGCCGGAGCGCTGGGTGCGGCAGACCGACTTCAACAACGACGAGGCCGTGGGCTATCTCGCGGACCGGCTCAACCGCCTCGGTGTCGAGGACGAGTTGATGAAGGCCGGCGCCCGCGAGGGCGACGGCGTGGCCATCGGCGCCGAGGACGACGCGGTCGTCTTCGACTGGGAGCCGACCATGGCGTCGGGCGCCGAGATGCTCGGCCGGCGCGGCGAGGACCACCGCTTCGACGCGCCCCGCCCGGCGGCGCAGCGCCGGCGTGACCGCGAGGCCGAACGCGACGAGTCGCAGCGGGAGTTCGACGACTTCGAGCCGTTCTAGGGGGTCTGACGAATACCTGCGGCGTCGCGGGGTCCGGTGCGCACGCTCGTGGCGTTGCCGAACCGCCCACGTGGCTCCGCCACGCAGACGCTCCGGCGCCTTGCGATCGCACGCACCGGACCCCGCTCCTTCTCCCGCACTCATTTATCAGACACCCCCTGGACCCTGCGCCTCGAAACGCCGGTTGCCGGCTGCTGTCGGGTGGCGTCCGCCGTCCGGCAGCAGCCGAGTGCCGCACGGTGCGTGGGGCCGGGCGCGGTTCGGGGCGGGGCTCTTCGGGCGCGGCGCGCGTACTGGGCGGTTCATTTCGTCCATGGCGGATCAGGTCGGGGCGGGGACGGCCCGGGCCGACCGGTCCGGCCGCCGCGCACCCGGTCGGCGTCCGGAACGGGTCGCCGGGGAACGACCGCCCGCCGCCCCGCGGCCGCCGGAAGAATCGGTTCCGGTACGGTCGTCGGACCGCCCGGCGCGCACTCCGCGTCAGTAAGGCGCCCGGTCGAACCCGCTCAAGGGTGATTCACGCTGCTCAACCGTGTGGCGTCGGTCACCCGCCGGGGATGCGTCGATTCCGGCGTTTGCCCTGATCGCAAGGCAGCGCAAGGTGTCGTCACCGCGTGCGGTGGCTGACGTCCACCTTGCGAGACGGTAACGGAGAGTGCAACCATCGCTGTGTCTCCCAGCCCTCAAGGTAGGTCGTCCGTGTCTGCTCAGCACATAGCCCAAGCCCGAACCACAGCAGTCGTGCTCGCCGGCGGCACCGGCCAGCGTGTGGGCCTGTCGATCCCGAAGCAGCTGCTGAAGATCGCGGGCAAGGCGGTCATCGAGCACACCCTGTCGATCTTCGAGCAGTCCGATTCCATCGACGACATCATCGTGCTGATGGCCCCCGGCTATGTGCCCGACATCGAGAAGATCGTCGCCAAGGCCGGGATCACCAAGGTCACCAAGGTGATCGAGGGCGGCGCCACGCGTAACGAGACCACCGAGCGGGCCATCGCGGCCCTCGGCGAGGGCCTGGCCGAGGGCGAGGACCGCAACGTCCTCTTCCACGACGCCGTGCGCCCGCTGCTCTCGCAGCGCGTCATCAAGGACTGCGTCGACGCCCTCGACCGCTACCAGGCGGTCGACGTCGCCATCCCGTCCGCGGACACGATCATCGTGACCCGCACCCACGGCGACGACGGCGAGTTCATCACCGACGTGCCCGACCGCTCCCGGCTGCGGCGCGGCCAGACGCCGCAGGCGTTCAAGCTGTCCACCATCCGCCGGGCCTACGAGATCGCCTCCGGGGACCCGAACTTCCAGGCCACCGACGACTGTTCGGTCGTCCTGAAGTACCTTCCCGACGTGCCGATCTACGTCGTCGCGGGCGACGAGTACAACATGAAGGTGACCCAGCCGGTCGACGTGTTCATCGCCGACAAGCTCTTCCAGCTGGCCTCCACCGCCGTCCCGCAGCCGACGGACGACGCCGCCTACCGCGAGCTGCTCACCGGCAAGACCCTGGTCGTCTTCGGCGGCTCGTACGGCATCGGCGCGGACATCGCGACGCTCGCCGAGTCCTACGGCGCGACCGTCTACGCCCTGGGCCGCTCCACCACGGGCACGCACGTGGAGAACCCGGAGCACATCGACGAGGCGCTCTCCAAGGCGTACGCCGACACCGGCCGCATCGACTACGTGGTCAACACCGCGGGCGTGCTCCGCATCGGCAGGCTGGCCGAGACGGACAACGCGACGATCCAGGAAGCGCTGAACGTCAACTACCTGGCGCCGGTCCAGATCGCCCGCGCCTCGCACAAGTACCTCGCCGAGACCAAGGGCCAGTTGCTGCTCTACACCTCCAGCAGCTACACCCGCGGCCGCGCGGAGTACAGCCTCTACTCGTCGACCAAGGCCGCCATGGTCAACCTCACCCAGGCGCTCGCGGACGAGTGGGCGGGCGAGGGCGTCCGGGTGAACTGCGTGAACCCCGAGCGCACCGCCACGCCGATGCGCACCAAGGCGTTCGGCGAGGAGCCCGCGGGTACGCTGCTCTCCTCCGAGGCGGTCGCCAGGACCTCCCTGGACGTTCTGCTCTCCGAGATGACCGGCCATGTCATCGACGTACGGCAGCAGGACCCGACCCGCGGCGCCTCCGAGGCGTCCGGCTTCGAGCAGGCCCTGGCCGCCGTCCTGGACCGACAGGCCGATGTGTAATACTGCTTGACAAACGAATTTTCGGACCCCTGAAGTCGCCGCGGGCGAACTCCAGGGGTCCGAATGCGTGAAGCTCGGGCTTCACAATTCCCTTGCAAGGCAAACGTCCGGCACCCTCGGGAGCGGTACTTCGTGATTTCGAAAGCCATGCGCTTGACCAGGGTGGGCAGCGGTTCGGAACTGGCCGCCGCTCTTCTCATGGCTCTGGGCTTTCCATGCATAATGCTGGCGGCCCTTCTTCCCAGTCTCTGGTTCTTCGCGGGCGCGGCCGCGGTGACTTATGTGGCCGATCAGTATCTGCATCATCGCGGCAGTTACCTGATCAACCGGCTGTCCGCGATCCGCGCCGGGCTCTCGATCCGCTTCCTGGTACGCCAGTTGCTGCTGATCCTGCTGCTCTCCCGCATGGGATACGGCGAGGAGACGCTGTTCTACACGACGGTCGCCTGCCTGCTCGCCTTCTACGCCCTCCAGGCGCCGCAGAGCGCCATAGTGACTCTGATCAAGCTCCGCCGCAGGCTGCCCGTCGTCACCCGCAACGTCGACCTGGAGCGAGTCCGGATCCCGGACGCGCCCCGGCCGCTGCTGATGAACCGGGCCGCGGAGAAGGCGCTCCACCTGGACGTCTTCGCGATGGCCGGGGTCCTGGCCGCGATCGCGAGCGATGTACACGTCATCGGCTACGTGGGCCTGGGCGTCACCCTGGTCCTCGCGGTCTGCTACCTGGCGGCGCTCCTCCCGTACCTCCGCCCGAAGCGGCAGGTGGGGTCCGACGCCAAGGTGCTCGCCGCGGTGGGCGACTGGCTGCGCGAGTACCAGCCGACCGTGGTCCTCTACTTCTCCGGCTCCAAGGAATCGGCCTACCAGGTCAACATGTGGCTGGAGACCATGGCGCAGGTCGAGGGGCGCCCGCTGATCCTGCTGCGCGAGCGCCCCATCATCTCCCAGCTGAACAGCACGTCGGTGCCAGTGATCTGCGTGCCCGGCGGCGTGCACCTGATGAACCTGGACCTCTCGTCGGTGCGGGTCGCGCTCTACGCGGCCAACGT
Organism: Streptomyces tyrfis; assembly: GCF_037034285.1. Classification (NCBI taxonomy): domain Bacteria; kingdom Bacillati; phylum Actinomycetota; class Actinomycetes; order Kitasatosporales; family Streptomycetaceae; genus Streptomyces; species Streptomyces tyrfis. Next base: position 6,641 of record NZ_JBAGJZ010000022.1, read on the forward strand.
CGGCAAGAACATCCACCTGCTCCGGGTGCCGACGATGAAGCACGTCTTCATCGGCCACGGCGACAGCGACAAGATCGCCAGCGTCAACCCGTACAGCAAGGCGTACGACGAGGTGTGGACCGCGGGCCGGGCCGGCCGCGACCGCTACGCCCTGGCGGACGTCGGAGTGCGCGACGAGGACATCGTCGAGGTGGGCCGCCCGCAGCTGGCCCCCATCCGGCCGGGGACCGGCGCGCCGAAGAACCCGATCCCGACGGTGCTGTACGCGCCCACCTGGGAGGGCTGGGACGACAACCCGGGCAACACCTCGCTGCTGCTGGCCGGCGAGAACATCGTCCGGCGGCTGCTGAACGCCGAGCGGCCCGTCCGGCTCCTCTACAAGCCGCACCCCTTCACCGGCACCCGCAGCGCCAAGGCCAAGGCGGCGCACCAGCGGATCACCGCCATGATCGAGAAGGCCGCCGCGGAGCGGGCCGCCGACCCCCGGTGGGCCGAGGAGTCCGCCGCGCTCCGGCCCGTCCGGGCCGAGGCGCGGGCCGAGCTGGCCCGTATCGAGGCGCGCCTCGACGCGCTGGCGAGCGGCGGCCGGACGTCCGGCGACGAGGCCGAGCTGTCCCGCGACTCGCTGGCCGACCCGGCGCGCGAGGCCGAGATCGCGCGGCTCAGGGACGAGTGGAACGCGGCCTCCTGGCGCGCGCTCGGCTGGTGGGAGCACAAGATCGTCACGGGTGCCCGGATGCGGCTGTACGACTGCTTCAACGAGTCGGACGCCATGGTCTCGGACATCTCCAGCGTGGTGTCGGACTTCATCGCGAGCGGCAAGCCGTACGCGGTCACCGACTCGGCCGCCCTGGGCGTCGAGGAGTTCCGGCGGCAGAACACCGCGGTCCGCGCCGCGGTCATCCTGTCCAACGAGGCGAGCGAGCTGGACGAGCTGCTGGCGGCGGTGGCCGACCCCGCCGCGGACACCCTCGCGGCCGACCGTCGCGAGCTGAAGGAGTACCTCCTCGGCCCGGACGAGCCCGCCTCGATCGTGCGGTTCAACGGGGCCGTCGAGGCGCTCGCGGCCAGGTCCAGGGCCCGGAACGAGCGTCTGGCGAAGAACGTCGGCGCCCCCGTGGGTGGCTGAGAAACGCGCGGATGGCTCAAAGTCGACGGCCCCTCTAACACGGCTCACCAGGCCCGGCATAACCCAAAAGGGTTGTGCCGGGTTTTTGTGAGGAGCATCACCCGTTAGGGTGAAGGTGAGGGGCAACCAACGGATGAAGCCGCCTGTCTTCTGTTGATGTGAACGACATGCCAACTCCTGATGTGACGGTAATCGTCGGCGCGTACGAGGCGATGCCCTACCTCGTGCGCTGCCTCGAATCGGTGGAAGCGCAGAGCATCGGCGCGGACCGGATCGAGATCGTGGCGGTCGACGACGGGTCGACCGACGGCACCGGCGAGTACCTGGAGGAGTTCGCGGCCCGGACGAAGGTTCCGACCCGGGTCGTCCGGCAGGCGAATTCCGGCGGGCCCAGCGGTCCGCGCAACGTGGGCCTGGGGATGGCCCGCGGACGTTATGTGTTCTTTCTGGACGCCGACGACTATTTCGGCGAAGAGGCTCTCGAACGCATGGTCGAGATGGCCGACCGGGCGGGGACCGACGTGGTCCTGGGCAAGGTGGTCGGGGTGAACCGAGGGGCGCCCCGTTCGATGTGGTCGAAAACCCGGGAACGGGTCGACGTCTACAACTCCAAGGTCATATACACGCTGAGCGCGCAGAAACTCTTCCGGCGGGAACTCCTGGAGCGGCTCGATCTGAAGTTCGACGAGAGCCTCAAAACGGGTGAGGACGCGCTCTTCACCATGGAGGCTTATCTGCGAGGCGCCGGAGTCTCGGTCGTAGCCGATTACACCTGTTATCACCTGGTCGGCCGGGCGGACGGAAAGCAGGTCACCAAGAGCGGCACCTACGAATGGCGTTTCGACTCCATGCGCGCCATGATGCAGCTCGTCCACCGCCTCGAACCGGCCGGCCCCAAGCGCGACTTCCTGATGGTCCGCCCCTTCACGGTCGGGATGCTGCAGCAGTTCGGTCCGGTCTTCCTCCGGGACTCGGAGGAGGTCCGCCGCCACAAGATGGAGCTGGCGGCGCCGCTCATGGAGGCCTACTGGAGCGACGGGGTGGCGCGCCTGATCAAGGTCGCGGAGCGGCTGCGGCTGGCCGCCGTCGCGCGCGGCCGGGCCGACGTCCTGGTGGACCTGCTGACCTTCGTACGGGAGAAGTCCGTTCCCGAGGTGGTGCGTTCGCGCAAGGGGGACAAGGTCTTCCTGGCTTACCCGCATTTCCGGGACCGTTCGAGCGGGCTCACGGAATCCGACTTCGAGGTCACCGTGCCCGACTGGCACGACGGCAAGCGCATCGAGCGGCCCAAGGCGGTGGCGCGCAAGGCGTCGTTGTCGCGGCGCCTGATCCGGCGCGTGCGGCGGGACGTGCGGCGCTGGAAGTCGCGGATCAGCGCGCGCTGAGCGGTGTGCGCGAGGCAGGCCGGGTTCCGTCGAGGGGCCCGGCCCGCGGCCGGTTGTCCGGCCGCGTGGGGAGCGACGGCGGGGCCGTGCCGTCGCCCCGGCGAGGGTTGCCGTCGTTCGCGGTGAGGGTTCGTCCCGGAGGCTGGGCATTCCCGGTGAGGTATCCGCGATGCGGCGCCCGCGGCGAGGTGTTCACGGCGAGGCCGGCCCGTCATTTTAGAGGCCGGCCCGTCATTTTATCGGGATGCCTCGCGATCTCCGATGGACCGGTATAAGGGTCCGCGCGCGTGTTCGTATTTAGTTCGCCTTTTGTTCGCGAAGTTGACGAGCCGGGGAAGCGCGCGGCGATTCTCAGTAAAGTCGCGCATCAGGAATGTCGCGTCAGGAGCATCGGGCCGCTGCCGCGACAAGGCGGATATCCCAACCGTGAGGACTGGTCACGTGAAGGCTCTCGTACTGTCCGGAGGGGCCGGCACCCGCCTGCGTCCCATCACGCACACCTCGGCCAAGCAACTGGTGCCGGTCGCGAACAAACCCGTGCTGTTCTACGGCCTGGAGGCCATCGCGGAAGCGGGCATCACCGAGGTCGGGATCATCGTGGGGGAGACCGCGGAGGAGATCCGCGAGGCGGTCGGCGACGGATCCCGGTTCGGGACCGAGGTCACCTACATCGCGCAGGACCGACCGCTGGGTCTCGCCCACGCGGTGCTGATCGCCCGCGACTTCCTGGGGGACGACGACTTCGTCATGTACCTCGGCGACAACTTCATCGTCGGCGGGATCGCCGGGCTGGTGGAGGGGTTCCGCGCCGACCGGCCGGACGCGCAGATCCTGCTGACCCAGGTGCCCGACCCGACCTCCTTCGGCGTCGCGGAGCTCGACGGCGGGGGCCGGGTGGTGGGCCTGGAGGAGAAGCCGAAGCGGCCCAAGAGCGATCTGGCGCTCGTCGGCGTCTACCTCTTCACCCCCGCCATCCACGAGGCGGTCCGCTCGATCGAGCCGTCCTGGCGGGGCGAGCTGGAGATCACCCACGCCATCCAGTGGCTGATCGACCAGAGGCGCGACGTCCGTTCCACCACGATCCGCGGCTACTGGAAGGACACCGGCAACGTCACCGACATGCTGGAGGTCAACCGCACCGTCCTGGAGACCGTGGAGCCCCACCGGGAGGGGGCCGAGGTCGACGAGCGCAGCGAGATCATCGGCCGGGTGCGGATCGAGCCGGGCGCCAAGGTCAGCGGCAGCCGCATCGTCGGGCCCGCGATCATCGGCGCCCGGTCGGTGATCAGCGGCGCGTACGTCGGCCCGTTCACCTCGGTCTCGGAGGACTGCCGGATCGAGGACAGCGAGATCGAGTACTCCATCGTCCTGCGGGGCGCCTCCCTCGCCGGCGTCCGCCGCGTGGAGGCGTCGCTCATCGGCCGCGACGTCGAGGTGACTCCCGCGCCCCGCTCCCCGTCCGCCCACCGACTCGTGCTCGGCGACCACAGCAAGGTGCAGATCTCCTCATGACCACCCACATCCTGGTGACCGGCGGCGCGGGATTCATCGGCTCGCACTACGTCCGTACGGTCCTCGGTCCCGAGGGACCGGGCGACGTCGCCGTCACCGTGCTCGACAAGCTCACCTACGCGGGCAACCCGGCCAACCTCGACGAGGTGCGCGACCACCCCGGCTTCCGGTTCGTGCGGGGCGACATCTGCGACGCCGGACTGGTCGCCGGGCTGATGGCCGAGCACGACCAAGTGGTGCACTTCGCCGCCGAGTCGCACGTGGACCGGTCCATCGACGGCGGCGCCGAGTTCGTCCGTACGAACGTGGTGGGCACCCACACCCTGGTCGACGCAGCGCACCTGGCCGGCGTCGAGACCTTCGTGCACATCTCCACGGACGAGGTCTACGGCTCGATCGACGAGGGCTCCTGGCCCGAGACCGACCCGCTCGCGCCCAATTCGCCGTACTCCGCCGCCAAGGCGTCCAGCGACCTGATCGCGCTCTCGTACCACCGCACCCACGGCCTCGACGTCCGGGTGACCCGCTGCTCCAACAACTACGGGCACCACCACTTCCCCGAGAAGGTCATCCCGCTCTTCGTCACCAACCTGCTGGACGGCAAGCCGGTCCCGCTCTACGGCGACGGCGGCAACGTCCGCGACTGGCTGCACATCGACGACCACGTCCAGGGCGTCGAACTCGTCCGCACCGCGGGCCGGCCCGGCGAGATCTACAACATCGGCGGCGGCACCGAGCTCTCCAACAAGGAGCTCACCGCCCTGCTGCTGGAGGCGTGCGGCGCCGACTGGGACAGCGTCGTCCACGTCGAGGACCGCAAGGGTCACGACCGCCGCTACTCGGTCGACTGCGCCAAGATCCGCGAGGAGCTCGGCTACGAGCCCCGCAAGGACTTCCGCACCGGCCTCGCGGAGACCGTCCAGTGGTACCGCGACAACCGCGCCTGGTGGGAGCCGCTGAAGGAGAGGGCCGCCCTGTGAGCGACGTCTGGCTGGTCACCGGGGCCGCCGGGATGCTGGGCCGGGACGTCCTGGCCCGGCTCGCCGGCGAGGACGCCACCGCGGTCGGCGCGGACCGCGCGGTACTCGATGTGGCGGACCCCGGATCGGTGCGCGCGGCCTTCGCGGAGCACCGCCCGGCCGTCGTGGTGAACTGCGCCGCCTGGACCGCGGTCGACGACGCCGAGACCGAGGAGGACGCCGCGCTGCTGGTCAACGGCAGGGGGCCCGAGCTCCTCGCCGAGGCCTGCCGTGAGCACGGCGCCGTTCTCCTCCAGGTCTCCACGGACTACGTCTTCGCGGGCGACGGCGAGAAGCCGTACGCCGAGGACGCCCCCACCGCCCCGCGCAGCGCCTACGGACGCACCAAGCTCGTCGGCGAGCGGGCCGTGCTCCACGCCCTGCCGGACACCGGATACGTGGTGCGCACGGCCTGGCTGTACGGGGCGGGCGGCGGCAACTTCGTCCGCACCATGATCCGGCTGGAGGGCGCGAAGGACACCCTCGACGTGGTGGACGACCAGCGCGGGCAGCCCACCTGGACGGCCGACCTGGCCGACCGGCTGGTCCGGCTCGGGCGGGGCGCGCTCGCGGGCGCCGCGCCCGCAGGTGTCTACCACGGCACCAGCGGCGGCGAGACCACGTGGTGCGGATTCACCCGCGAGATCTTCCGGCTGCTGGGCGCCGACCCGGACCGTGTCCGCCCCACGACCAGCGCGGCCTTCGCGCGGCCGGCCCCCCGGCCCGCGTTCAGCGTGCTGGGGCACGAACGCTGGGCGGCGGCCGGGATCGAACCGATCAGGGACTGGCGGGCGGCGCTCGCCGAATCCTTCCCGGCGCTCGTCGCGACGGAACGGCCGTGAGGAGCGAGGAGCGACAGAAGGGGCGAAGGGTGGCAGCGAGGCGGCAGTAGGAGCGAAGTTCGGCAGTGAGGGTCGAAGTGCGGCCGCGATCGGGGGAATGTTCGACCGTCGATTTCCGGTCGCATTCTCGATAACGCGTGCCGCCGCATTCCAAACGCATGAAAAAGCAGGTTTGGCGCGGGGAGGGTGCATACGTCGCCGTATGTTCATACGGTAACTTCGCCGGGAACGGATCAGTCGGTGCCTCCCGAAGGGCTGCCCCACGTGAACCGCCATGAATTCCTGCGTCATGTGCATCGAGTCCACCGTCCCCGGAACTATTTGGAGATCGGGGTCAATGACGGCAGAAGCCTGGCCCTCTCCCGGGTGCCCTCCGTCGCCGTCGACCCGGCCTTTCGGGTGATCACGGATATCAGCTGCGACGTTCACCTGGTCAAGGCGACCAGCGACGATTTTTTCGCCCGCTCGGATCCGCTGGTGCATCTGCGGAACGGGCGCAATCCGTTTCGCGCCCTCGCCCGCCGCGACCCGCTCGGCCTGTTCGGCGGGGACCCGAGGCTGGAACTCGCCTTCATCGACGGCATGCACCTCTTCGAGTACGCGCTGCGCGACTTCATGAACGTCGAGAGGCACTCCCGCTGGTCGAGTGTGATCGTGCTCGACGACATGCTGCCGAGGAACGCCGACGAGGCGGCCCGCGACCGCCACACCACGTTCTGGACCGGCGATGTCTACAAGGTGGTGCAGGTGCTGCGCCGCTACCGCCCCGACCTGCTCGTCGTCGAGGTGGACACGGCACCGACCGGGATGGCCGTGGTGTTCGGCGCCGACCCGGAGAACAGGGTCCTGAGGGACGCGTACGACCGGATCGTCGAGGAGTACGTCGTACCCGATCCGCAGAACGTGCCCGAGGAGGTGCTGATGCGGAAGAACGTCGTCCAGCCGGAGGCGCTGCTCCGCGCCGACTTCTGGCCGGCCCTGGCGCGGGCCCGCAATCTGCGCCGACCCCGCTCGGCGTTCGCGCCCCTGCGCCGGCGCATCCGGGCCGCCACCGGCTGAGCCGCGGGCGCCCGGGTGCCCGGGCGCGCCGGCGCAGTGTCGGCGCAGGGACGGCGCAGTGACGGGGCTGGGACGGCGCGCCGGGGCCGGCGCCCGGTTCAGCCCCGGGCGCGCAGCCGCGCGTAGTACGCCTCGCACGCCTCGTACGACGGCAGCAGCCCCCGCTTCTCGGCCTCGGCCAGCGAGGGCGCCGCGGCGTCCTTGTCCGACAGCAGCGGAGCGATGCCCTCCGGCCACTCGATGCCCAGCTCCGGGTCGAGCGGGTGGACACCGTGCTCGCGCGCGGGCGCGTAGCCCTCGGAGCACAGGTACACCACCGACGCGTCGTCCGTCAGGGCCATGAAGGCATGGCCCAGCCCCTCGGCGAGGTAGACGGCGTGATGGTCCACGTCGTCGAGCCGGACGGCCTCCCACCGCTTGTACGTGGGCGAGCCGACCCGGATGTCCACGACGACGTCCAGCACCGCGCCGCGCACGCACTTCACGTACTTGGCCTGGCTCGGCGGCACGTCCGCGAAGTGCACACCGCGCAGGGTTCCCCGGCTGGAGACGGAGAAGTTGGCCTGCGCGAGCCCCAGCGAGTGCCCCATGGCCTCGCCCAGGTCCGATGCCCTGAACCATTCGTGGAAGCTGCCGCGGCTGTCCGGGAAGACCTTGGGCTCGTGCACCCAGGCCCCTGCGATGGAGAGCTGCCGCATGCGATCACGTCCTCGTTCCGGTGTGTTCTCGTGCTGGTGTTCTGATGCTGGGACGGCCCCGAGCGGGGCGGACCGGCCGGGCGGGCCGCGCCGGCCGGCGGTCCGGGGCCGGCCGGCGGCCCGATCAGCCGGCGAGCAGCCGTCGGGCGAGACGGCGCGCCCGCTTCCGCCCCCGCGGAGGGAGCCTGCGCACGACAGGGCCGCCGACGGTGCGCAGCGCCCGCCGCAGTCGCGCCTTCCGGCGCTGTGCGGCGACCCCCGCCATGATCGAGGACGGGGCCTCGGACAGGCCGGGATCCAGCCGCATCCGCCCGCCCCCGCCGATGGTGACCGGGCAGAGGGGCAGCGCGGGATCCTTCTCCCCGTCCAGCCGGACGGAGAGGTTCCAGGCGCCCGCCGGGGCGCCGGGCGCGCGCTCCGGGACGATCAGATGGGCCCGGCCCTTCGTCGGGTGCAGCGTGGTGCGCAGGGTGTGCGCGGGCCGGTCGGCTCCGTCGGCCGGGCTCAGGACCAGACGGGCCTCGGACGCGGCGGTGGCCTCGGCGGTGAAGAGGTCCAGCCGGAGCTCGGGCCGGCGGCCCGGGACCAGCAGCACCGGACGCCCCTTCAGGCGGGCGGCGAGCTTCTTGCCGCGACGGCTCACGTCGAACGTCAGATTGCCGTGGGGGTCGGTGAAGTACGGGATGACGGCGCGCGCCGGATCACCGAGCAACGCGGGCAGGCAGGCGGCGTCCACCTCCGGCGCGCGGTCGGCGCCCAGTCGCGCCTTGCGGACCAGGCCCAGCCCGCGCAGCGGCACCCAGACGTCCCAGAAGCCGCGGGACACCCTGCCCCGGCCCTTGACGGCCTCCGTGGGCACCTGGCCGCTGCCGCGCAGCACGACCTCGCAGACCCCGTCGCCGAGGTCGTCGATCTCGGCGGTGAAGGAGGCGGGACAGGGCCACTCGACGGCCGTCTCCCGGTTGCGCAGCGAGAGTTCGGCGGAGAAGCCGCCGATGTCGTCGGTGACGTCCAGCGGTTCGTCCGGGGGCAGAATCCCGCCGCCGGTGTCCGGGTGCAGGAAGTAGCGGCCGTCCCGGCGCAGCAGCCTGACCGGCTCCCGCTCCTCGCCCTGGACCAGCCGGGCGGTCACGGTCACGGCGGCCCGGCCGTCCGGCCGCCAGGCGAACTCCTCCAGCCGGGCCGACGCCCTGACCGTCCCGGCGAACCGGGCGATCCGCAGCAGCCCCTCCCGGTCGTCCGCGCGCAGCAGCGCGGACCGCACCCGCAGCAGCGGACCGAGGCCGTCGTGCACACCGTCGCCCATGAAGTCGAGGGCCAGCGGCCTGATCGCGTCGACCATCTCGCGGAAGAAGTCCGGCTGGTACTTGAGGACCGCGGGCTCGCTCAGCCGGCTCAGCATCTCGACCCGGTGGAAGCGGCGGAGCAGCAGATCCCGGAACGCCCCCGGCTCGGTGTTCGCCATGACCACGTCCAGGACCTCGCGGAGGTTCCCGTAGTACTGGGACGGGACGATCCTGGCGGATCCCGCGTTCTTGCCGTCGTCGCGCCGGGAGTAGTAGTAGCAGGTGTAGTCCCCGAGGATCGAGACGGCCTTCGCGGGGAAGTACGCCCGCATCATGTACAGCTGGTCCTCCAGCCGGCGCCTGCCCTCGGGGTAGGCGATGCCGTTCTCGCGGAGGAACGCCGTGCGGAACATCTTGTGCGGGGTGAGGCTGTCGTACAGCGGCGCGTCACGGAGGGTGCACTTCTCGCGGTTCTTCCTGAACACGCCGTGCGGCACGCCCCGGAAGTCGCTGGCCACCTTGCCGATGACGATGTCCGAGCCGTTGCGGCGCCCCATCTCGTACAGCCGGCGCAGGGCGTCCCGGGCGAGGCGGTCGTCCTGGTCGACGAACTGGACGTACTCGCCCCTCGCCTCGTCCACGCCGACGTTCCGGGGCTTTCCCGGCCAGCCGGAGTTGGGGATGGTGATCAACCGGAAATGCGGGTGCTCCGCCGCCAGTTTTTCGAGCCGTGCCGGGGTGTCGTCGGTCGACCCGTCGTTCACGAAAAGAATTTCGAATTCTTCTGCGGGGAGAGTCTGCCGCAGCAGTGATTCGATGCAGGGGTCGATGTACTTGCCCGGGTTGTAGACCGGAATGACGACGCTTACTTTGACTGGCATCGCTGCTGTCCCAATATCTGTAGGTCTCTGGAGATGGCGGCGGATGCGGGGCCGGCGCTGCCACTGCCGAAGCGATCGGGGGAGGGCCGCCGCCACGCACCTTATCGGCTCCCGGATGAATGAAGCGTTCCGATGGCCGAGCACCACCGGGAAGGCTGGCCTTTCGAATGCGCAAGGGAAATAGCAGCCGAAGTCACGGCCCGCGCGGCCGTCGCGAAGCACGGCCCGCACGGCCGTCGCGGACGGGCCCGGTCCGGTGCGCGCGGGAGCGGGGCGGCGCCGGTCCGGGTCGGGCGGCGCCCGCGTCCACGGGACGGAACGCGCGGGCGCCCGCTCCCCGCCTTCGCGTAGATTGCGAGGGCTGGGCGAGGCCGATTCATTGGGGAAAGCACGTGACAGGGGCAAGGCAGGGCGTCATGGAGGCCCGCAGGATCGTGGTCAAGGTCGGTTCCTCCTCCCTCACCACGGCGGCGGGCGGACTCGACGCGGACCGCGTCGACGCGCTCGTCGACGTGCTCGCCAAGGTGCGCAGCGGCGGGGAACGGGAGATCGTGCTCGTCTCCAGCGGCGCCATCGCGGCCGGGCTCGCCCCGCTGGGCCTGCACCGCCGGCCCAGGGACCTGGCCAGGCAGCAGGCCGCGGCCAGCGTCGGCCAGGGGCTGCTCGTCGCCCGCTACACCGCGTCCTTCGCGCGCTACGGCGTACGCGTCGGCCAGGTGCTGCTGACCAGCAACGACACCAGCCGCCGCGCCCACTACCGCAACGCCTGCCGCACCCTGGACCAGCTCCTGGAGATGGGCGCCCTCCCGGTCGTCAACGAGAACGACACCGTGGCCACGGACGAGATCCGCTTCGGGGACAACGACCGGCTCGCGGCGCTCGTCGCCCATCTGGTCCGCGCCGACCTGCTCGTCCTCCTCTCGGACGTGGACGGCCTCTACGACGGGGACCCCAGCACCCCGGGCGCCTCGCGGATCGCGGAGGTCGCCGGGCCGGAGGACCTGGCCGGGGTCGTCATCGGCAGCGCGGGGAAGGCGGGCGTCGGCACCGGCGGCATGGTCACCAAGGTCGAGGCCGCCCGGATCGCCACCGCCGCCGGGGTGCCGGTGGTGCTCACCTCGGCCAGCCGCGCCGCCGACGCCCTGGCCGGACGCGCCACCGGCACCTATTTCCACCGCACCGGACGCCGGTCGGCCGACCGGTTGCTCTGGCTCGCCCACGCCTCCACCCCGCAGGGCTCGCTGACCCTCGACGACGGGGCCGTGCGGGCGGTCGTCGAGCGGCACGGCTCGCTGCTGCCCGCCGGGATCCTGGCGGTCGAGGGCGAGTTCACCGCGGGCGACCCGGTGGAGCTGCGCGACCTCGGCGGGCGTGCCGTGGCCCGCGGACTCGTCAACTTCGACGCGAAGGAGATCCCGCAGCTGCTGGGCCGCTCCACCCGCGACCTGGCGCGCGAACTCGGCCCGGCGTACGAGCGCGAGATCGTACACAGGGACGATCTGGTCCTTCTGCACCGCTGACAGACCACCCGAAACGGTCGAAAGTCGGACCTCGGAACGGAGACCTTCCCGAAAACCACCCCATCCGGGGCCGATGACTGGTCAACTTTGTTACGGGGACACAGCGGGGGACCGCACAGCAAACGCATTCACAGGAGGCCGCCGGTGAGACGAGCGCGCCCGGGGGCGCCGCCCCGAGGAACGGGTGGCCGGGCCCTGACCAGCGTCGGAGCGGGCGCCGGCTTCGACGGGAGCCGGCCCGCGGACCGCGCGGACGACCGGACCGCCCGCCCGGGTCCCGCGACGGCGGGCGAGGGGAGCGCCGCCGAGCGCACCCCGTCCAGGCTCTGGCACATCACGTTGAGCGTCTCGGGCGTCGAGATCCCGCTCAGGGAGGTCAGACGCGGTCTGGAACAGCTCGCGCACGACCATCCCTTCCTGCTGACCAGCCGGTACGCCAACGACCACGCGGAGATCCGCTACTGGGAGGAAGCCCGGGACCTGCACGACGCGGCGGCCGTCGCGCTGCGGCTCTGGGGAGAGCACCGCTCCACCGCCGGGCTGCCGCCCTGGGAGATCGTCGGCCTGGAGGTCATCGACCGGGAGACCTACCACCAGCGGGTCGCCGAGGGATACGGGCCGCCCCCGGCGGCCCCGGTCGGCGTGCATCCGTTCTGAGCGCCGGCGCGCCGGTTCCGGGGCTCGCCGCGCGGCCGGGCGTTCCGGCCGGGTCGGCTTCCCAGGGCCTCCGGCCGGTGGCCCCGGACGGCCGGGCCCGTGCGCCGAGTGCCGTGCCCGGCCGGTCCCGCCCCGGCCCGCCGTCGGCCCCGGCCCACGAGCCGCCTCGGCTCACGATGGGCTCCGGCCCACGACCGGCCCCGGTCCGGGGTCGGTCCCGGTCCGCCCCGGCCCGCGTCGTGGGAGGCCGCGCGATCCGGGGCGAGGCGGCGACGACCGATCCGGCGCGGGCCCGCGGCGGTCGTCTCGCATCACGGGATACGTGGCGGATGCCCGAGGTGCGCGCATTACGCTGCGGGCATGACCACGCTCTCGCCGTACGACAACATGTCCCCGGTCGCCCAGGCCGCCTACCGGGCCCGTTCCGCCGCCGCCGACATCGCGCCCCTGCCGCGCGCGGCGAAGGACGACGCGCTGCTCGCGATCGCGGACGCGCTGGAAGTACGGACGAGCGAGATCGTCGAGGCCAACGCCGAGGACGTCGCCCGCGCCCGCGAGGCCGGGACCAGCGAGGCGATCGTCGACCGCCTCACCCTCACCCCGGAGCGGATCCGCGCCATCGCCGCCGACGTACGCGACGTGGCGGCCCTGCCCGACCCGGTCGGCGAGGTCGTCCGGGGCTCCACCCTGCCCAACGGCATCGACCTGCGGCAGGTCCGGGTGCCGCTCGGCGTGGTCGGGATCATCTACGAGGCCCGGCCCAATGTGACGGTCGACGCCGCCGCGCTCTGCCTGAAGTCCGGCAACGCCGTGCTGCTGCGCGGCTCGTCCTCGGCGTACGCGTCCAACACCGCACTCGTTCGGGTGATCCGCGACGCTGTCGGCGGCTCGGGCCTTCCCGCCGACGCGGTGCAGCTGGTGCCGGGGGAGAGCCGCGAGTCGGTGCGCGAGCTGATGCGGGCCCGCGGCCTCGTCGACGTCCTCATCCCGCGCGGCGGCGCCTCGCTCATCCGCACGGTGGTGGAGGAGTCCACCGTTCCGGTCATCGAGACCGGCACCGGCAACTGCCATGTCTACGTGGACGCGCGGACCGACATCGACATGGCGGTCGACATCCTGGTCAACTCCAAGGCGCAGCGCCCCAGCGTCTGCAACGCCGCCGAGACGCTCCTGGTGCACCAAGACGTCGCCGCGGAGTTCCTGCCGCGCGCCCTGGACGCGCTGGCCGACGCCGGGGTGACCGTGCACGGCGACGAGCGGGTCCTGGCGCACGCCGCCGGGACCAGGGCCACGGTGGTGCCGGCGACCCCGGAGGACTGGGAGACGGAGTACCTCTCCTACGACATCGCCGCGGCCGTCGTGGACTCGCTGGACGCGGCCGTCGCGCACATCCGGCTCTGGTCCTCCGGTCACACCGAGGCGATCGTGACCACCTCCCAGGCCGCGGCCCGCCGGTTCACCCAACTGGTCGACTCCACGACGGTGGCGGTCAACGCGTCGACGCGCTTCACCGACGGCGGCCAGTTCGGCTTCGGCGCCGAGATCGGCATCTCCACGCAGAAGCTGCACGCCAGGGGCCCGATGGGACTGCCGGAGCTGACGTCGACCAAGTACATCGTCACGGGCGACGGCCACGTGCGGTGACCGGGTGACCGTCCGGGGTCGGTGAATGTCGCCGCCTCTCTGCCCAGAACGACCCTGCGGGGCTAGTCTGGAGCCGTGCCGGACGACGTGGGGGGCAGGCCGTTCCCGGACGGCGGGGAGCCCGACGACGACCGCGGGGGCGCGGACGAGGACTTCGCCTCCGTGGTGTTCGACGAGGACTTCGTCCGGGCCGCCGAGATCCACGAACCCACCGCGGTGGAGCGTTTGCTCGCGGCCGCGCAGGCACGGGCCGAGGCCGAGGCCTCCCGGTCCCGGGCGGGCGGCGGCCCCCTGGACGACGAGTACGCCGACGATAAGTACGGCGGGTACGGCGGCGAGAGCGCACCCCACGACCCGCTGGACCCCGACGACGACGCCTACGACAGCCCCTACGGGCGGCACGGCGGTGCGCTGCGCCCCTACCGGGGCTCGGCGCGCTGGCACCGGCCCGTGGCCTGGATCCTCGCCGTGCTGATGGGCATCGGGATGGTCGCGCTGGCCTTCGGGGCCGTCTACCGCAACGCGTCGGGCAACCGCCAGGCCCCGGCTCCTCCGCCCGCCACCACCGGCGTGGACAGGGGCCCCGGTCCGGCCCCCACCGCCATACCGTCGATGTCCGCCGGTGACCTGCGCCCCCCGGTCCCGGCGGTCTCCCGAGGAAACTGACCGGGAGCCGGGCAGACCGACCGGGAACCGAGGAAGCTGTCCAGGAGCCGAGGAAACCGACCGGGAACACGACCGGCGACCGAGGACCCACGCGACGTGAGCGGCCGAACCCCGCGCGCCGCCCCGCCCCCTCGCGCGCCGCCCCCGCCAGGGCCTCGCGTGCCGCCCCCGCCAGGGCCTCGCGTGCCGCCCCCGCCCCTCGCGCGCCACGACCGGATGGGGCCCCACGCACCGCCATCGGCCGGAGCTCATGCGCCGCCGACCGGCCGGAGCCCCGCGCGCCACGACCGGCCGCCTCACCCTCCCGCCCTCGCCCGGCCCCGTCACGGGCCACCGACGACCTGCCGTCGCCCCGCTGCCGCCCTCGCGCCCGGGAAGGCCCTTCCTCGCGCTCGGCGGAGCCGTTCCCGCTTCCGTCGCCCGGCGGGGCCGTTCCCGACGCTCTCGCCCGGCTGAGCCGTTCCCGCCTCCCGCGTTTACCGTCGCCGCAATCGACCTACCCTGAAGGTGTGACCCCTCTTCCCCGAGGGGGCTTCTCACTCGTCCGCACACGGGTGGTCATGGGGCGCCGGGCGCGCCATGACGAGCGGGCCCTGTCCGAAGCCATCGGCCGAAGCAGAGCGAAGCGTCGCGGCCCCGGTCGGTGACGTGGAGTCGGGAGAAGTCATGGCACACCGCGGAGAACCACCAGAAGGTCCGTCCGAGAACACTCCGGGTGGCGGCGAGGACGAGTACCGGTGGCTCGTCTTCGACGAGTCGTTCGTGCGGGCTGCCAGGCTGAAGGAGTTCTCCGCCCAGGAACGCATCGCGGATCACACCCCGGCCGTGCGGAGCCTCCCGCGCCGGAGGCTCAGGTCCGGCTCCCGGGCCCTCATCGCCCTGATCCTCCTGATCGTCCTGGCCTTCGGGACCGCCGTGTACATGGGCTTCCGCCACCCCTACCAGGCGCCCGCCGGCCGCGCGGCCGAACCGCTCAGTTCGACCGTCGTCCCCCTGACCCCGCGCGGCGCCGTGCCCGGCGGAAAGGCCGCCGACCTCCTCTCCAGGAGCCCCGCCGCCCAGTTCGCGAAAGGCGTCGCGGGCATCAACCTGCCGCCGGTCAGGGCCACGGCCAACTTCTCGGAGAACCAGGTCGGGACGGCCCTGAACACGGTCAAGGAGTACCTGGTCGCCTCCTCGCTCGAACCCGATGTCCTGACTGGGCGCGCGCTGCGGCCGGTGGAGATGCTGCTGGACCCCGACCAGATGGCCCAGTTCGACCGCAGCATGAAGCGGCCGGCCGACGACGGGCAGCACGCGCCCGCCGGCTGGCTGGTCCACTTCGACCCGGCGAAGGTGGCCCTGGCCGATCCCGACGTACGCGTCCGGGGCACGCTGAGCTACAGCGAGACCGGCTCCGACACCCTGGAAGTCGTGTCGGACCATACCTTCACCTACGCGCTCCGGCCCGCCGCCTCCGGGGCGCACGGGGCCGATGACGCCTCGCTCTTCACCGTCCGGCGCGAACTGGTCTTCCACTTCGACCGGGAGGACCTGCGGCTGCACCGGCTGGAACTGCGGACCAGCTATGTGCAGGCCGGACCGCAGGCGTGCACCCCGGACACCACCGGCGCCCTGCGGCCCCTGCTCGCCGGGCAGCGCGCCGCCGTCCGCGGCCCCGCGGGCACCGACCCGTACGACACGGGCCGGCCCACGGCGGCACTCTGCGGAACGCTGGCGGTCAGCTCCCCGACGGCTCCGGCCCCTCCTCAGGGCCCCGGGACCCGTCCGGCCGCTCCGGGCCCGTCGGGCCCGTAGCGCCGTCCTTGGAGCCGTCCGCCGCACCGCCCCTGCCGGCCCCGCCGCTCTGGCCGGTGAACTTGTCGCGGAGTCTGCCGCCCAGGTCCCCGGCGCCGCCCGCTATGTCGCCGACGAGCTTCAGCAACGGGTCCTTGCTGGTCCGCACCGCGTCCGCGTAGTGCGCCGCGGACTGCCGGAAGGAGTCCGTCACCGAGGTGTCCTTGTCCTCCTCGCGCCTGGCGTAGTGGCCGTCCATGATCCGCTGGTAGTCGCGGGACTCGGACCACTTCTTCAGCTCGGCCGCGCGCACCGTGGTGAACGGGTGGGAGCGGGGCAGCAGGTTGAGGATCTTGAGCACGGAGTCGCGCAGGTCGCCGGCCTTCTCGTACTCGTCGGCCTGGGCGAGGAAGGCGTCCACGTTCATCTCGTGCAGATGATTGCCGCCCGCTATCTTCATCAGGCCGCGCATCGACGCCTGCAGGTCCTGGCCCACCAGCAGCCCCGCCCGGTCGGCCGACAGCTCCGACTTGCGGAACCACTCGCGCAGCGCCGTCACGATCGCCATGATCGCCACGTTTCCGAGCGGGATCCAGGCGACCTTCACCGCTATGCCGGTCAGGAACAGCAGGATCGTGCGGTACACCGCGTGGCCGGACAGGGCGTGCCCCACCTCGTGGCCGACGACGGCCCGCATCTCCTCCTCGTCGAGCAGCTCCACCAGCCCCGTCGTCACCACGATGACCGGCTCGTCGAGACCGATGCACATGGCGTTGGGCTGCGGGTCCTGGGTGACGTACATCGGCGGGACCTTCTCCAGGTCCAGGATGTAGCACGCGTCCCGCAGCATGTCGTGGAGATGGGTGAACTGGGCGTCGCTCACCCGGACGGAGTCGGAGAGGAAGAGCAGCCGCAGGCTGCGCTCGGGCAGCAGACCGCTCAGTGTCTTGAAGACAGTGTCGAAACCGCTCAGCTTGCGCAGGGCCACCAGAGCCGAGCGGTCCGCCGGATGCTCATAGGCCCGGGACGAGATGCCCGCGAAACGCCGGCGCCGCCTGCCCGGCACGTTTCCGCCGCCCTCGTGGCTGTGTTCGGTCATGAATGGGCCCCCTGTTCGTACGAGACGTCGCCCGCCCCCTGACGCGTCCCAGCCTAGGTGCTGGGGCTACCGTGTGCGGGGGGCTGTGGATAACTGAGGAGACGCCCGACATGCCGCACACCGTTGCTCTGCTCGCCGCCGCGTCCGGGGACAAGGCTCCCGGCGACACGCTTCGCATCGTGTTGCTGGCCTCGCTCGTCGGGGCCGCGCTGCTGGCCTGGTTCCTGCTCCGCGGCTACCGCCGTGACAAGGACCAGGACGCCAACGACTGAGTCGGCGTGAGCTCGCCCGGGGCGCCCGCATACGATGTGCGCGATGTCCTCCGTCCGACTCCCGATCGATAGGTCCTGCCGAAGATGAGCCTCACGAGCACCACCCACCAGCTGGTCACTCTCGCCGCCGAGGGCGGCGAGCACGGCGGCAACCACCCGAGCCTCAGCCCGTTGGTCACCGGTGGCGGTGCGTTCATCGCGCTGATGCTGCTGCTGTGGATCACCACCCGCTTCAACCGCGACCGCTGAAGCGAAGGCGAACAACTGTGCCAGTAGGCTCTGCACGCATGGGAGAGCAGGAAGTGCCTACCGGCAGCCGAAAACGCCGTATCGGCGTGATGGGCGGGACGTTCGACCCGATCCATCATGGACACCTGGTGGCGGCCAGCGAAGTGGCCGCCCAGTTCCACCTCGACGAGGTGATCTTCGTCCCGACCGGGCAGCCCTGGCAGAAGAGCCACAAGCATGTCTCCCCGGCCGAGGACCGCTATCTGATGACGGTCATCGCGACGGCCTCCAACCCGCAGTTCTCGGTCAGCCGGAGCGACATCGACCGCAGCGGACCGACGTACACCATCGACACGCTGCGGGACCTGCGCGCCGCCCACGGCGACGCCGACCTCTTCTTCATCACCGGGGCCGACGCCCTCGCCCAGATCCTCACCTGGCGGGACGCCGCCGAACTCTTCTCCCTCGCCCACTTCATCGGTGTGACCCGGCCGGGCCATACGCTCACGGACCCCGGACTGCCGGAGGGCGGCGTCTCCCTCGTGGAGGTGCCCGCGCTCGCGATCTCGTCCACGGACTGCCGGCAGCGGGTCGCGCAGGGGGAGCCGGTCTGGTATCTGGTGCCGGACGGTGTGGTTCGCTACATCGACAAACGCCAGCTGTACCGCGGCGAATGAGTCAGAGGGGCACCGGTGAACGACCGACAGAACCCGTACGACCCGTACTACCAGCAGCAACCGCAGCTCGTCGGCTATGACGAGTACGGGCAGCCGGTGTACCAGCAGGCCGGCCCGGCCGGACCGCAGTCGTACGACGCGTACGACCCGTACGCGCCCCCGCAGACCCAGCAGCCGCAGCAATCGCACGATCCCCACCAGCCGCAGCAGACCGGCCAGGGCTATGGAACCGGCCAGGACTACGGAGCCGATCAGGACTTCGGGACCGGCCAGGGCTACGGATACGACACCTACGGCCAGTCCCCGCAGTCACATCAGGCGCAGACGCATCAGGGGCAGCCGCAGGTCTACGACCCGTACGCCGGTCAGGGCGCCGGGCAGACGTACCAGCCCCAGAACCCGCCCCAGTCCGGGCAGCAGGCGTACGACGGCTACGGCGTCCAGGACGGGCAGGACGCCTACGGACACGGCTACGAGACCGGCCGTCAGTCCGCCGCCGTGGACACCGCGGAGCAGTGGAACATCCCACAGCAGGCGGCGGCGCCCCCGCAGCAGGCCGACGGGTACCCGGGGCGACAGGCCGCAGAGCAGCCGGAAGCGCCCGCACCGGCGTCCGAGCGGGCCGCCCGGGAACCGGCGACGGATTCGGCGACCGAGCCGGAGCCGACCGTTCCGGGGCAGCGCCGTCCGGAGTACCGCACCGAGCAGTTCTCGTTCATCGAGGAACCCGACGAGGACTCCGAAGACGTCATCGACTGGCTCAAGTTCACCGAGAGCCGCAGCGAACGACGCGAGGAGGCACGGCGTCGCGGCCGCAACCGCCTGGTCGCGCTGATCGTCGTGGCGGCCCTGGTGGTCGTCGGCGGCGTCGGTTACCTCTGGTCCGCCGGGAAGCTTCCCGGCACGTCCGATGCGGAACAGGACAGCACCGCGTCGGCGGGCCCGCAGCGGCGGGACGTCATCGTCGTCCATCTGCACGACACCAAGAAGGGCGGCACCTCCACGGCGCTGCTCGTCGACAATGTGACGGCCAAACAGGGCGCCACGGTCCTGCTCCCCAACTCCCTCGCGATCTCCGACGACGAGGGCGCCACGACGACCCTGGGCAAGTCCGTCGAGGCCGACGGCGCGACCGGAACCCGCGAGTCCATCGACACGCTGCTCGGCACCAGGATCGGCGGCACCTGGCGGCTCGACACCCCGTATCTGGAGAGCCTCGTCGATCTCGTCGGCAACATCGACGTCGACACCGACACCGACGTGCCCGACGGGAAGAAGGGCGCGTCGCCGCTGGTGCACAAGGGCGAGGCGCAGACCCTGAGCGGCCGGATGGCCGTCGGGTACGCCACCTACCGGGCGCCCGGCGAGGACGAGGCCAAGCAACTCGAGCGGTTCGGGACGGTGCTGCGAGGGGTGCTGCGGAAGATCTCGGACGATCCGAAGGCCGCCACCGTCACCGTGCAGACCCTGGCGCAGATCCTCGACCCCTCGCTCTCCGAGAAGGACCTCGGCGCCGCCCTGGCGAAGCTCGCCCACCACGCCAAGGTCGGCGACTACAAGACGGAGCTGCTGCCGGTGAGCGCCGACGGCACCCTCGACGACGCGACCGCCAAGGGCGTCGTCAAGGACGTGCTCGGCGGCGTGGTGAAGGCGCCGGAGGCCGGCACGGCGGTCCGCATCGGGATCAAGAACGGCACCGGAGACGAGGGCGCCGCGGAATCCGCCCGGGTCAAGCTGGTCAACGGCGGCTACGCCTTCGTCGGCGGCGGCACGGCCGGGACCGCCGCGCAGTCCGAGGTGGTGTACAAGGACGCGGCGGCCAAGGAGACGGCGACGCAGGTCGCCAAGACCCTGGGGCTGCCGGAGAGCGCGGTGAAGCAGGGCTCCCCGACCACGACCACGGACGTGTCCGTCCTGCTCGGTCAGGACTACCGGGCCAAGTGACCGGGGCGGGCGGGTCCGGCCCGGTCCACATCCGCCCGCCCCGGATCCGCTTGACCTGGATCCGTTCGTTCCGGTCCTGGCAGCCCGGTCCCGGCAGCCCGGTCCCGGTGACTCGGCCGGGGCGACCGGAGCGGTGCCGGCGGTGTCCGGGGCCGCGCCCGGCGGCGGACCGGCCGGTCCCGGTGGGGTCTCCGAACGTTTGTTGTGTGGGCTGTCGGCGGTCCGTGAGACCCTAGGGGGGTGCTGAAGATCTCGGCCGGGCCTCCGACGCCCGGCGCGTACGTCTGCGGCGTCACCGAAACGGCCTGACCGCTCCGGCGGGAGGCCGCTCCGGCGCACCGCAGCCGCGCGCTCCGGACGACACCGCGGGGCGTCCGTCCGGCCGGGACGAGCAGCAGCCTCCGTGCGGTCCTCAGTGCCCCGGAGGTTGGATCCGACCGCCGACGAAAGCCTGCTTGTGACCGCCACGGACCGCTCCATCGAGCTCATCACCACCGCCGCCCAGGCTGCCGCCGACCGGCTCGCGCACGACGTCGTCGCGTACGACGTCAGCGACGTGCTGTCGATCACGGACGCCTTCCTGCTGGCCTCGGCGCCCAACGACCGCCAGGTCAAGTCCATCGTCGACGAGATCGAGGAGCGGCTCCTGAAGGAGCTCGGCGCCAAGCCGGTGCGCCGCGAGGGCGACCGTGACGCCCGCTGGATCCTCCTCGACTACGTCGACATCGTCGTTCACGTCCAGCACAGCGAGGAGCGGGTCTTCTACGCGCTGGAACGCCTCTGGAAGGACTGCCCCGAGATCGCGCTCCCCGAGGACGCCGTCAAGACCCGGGGCAAGGCCGAGGAGCACGCCCGGCTCACCGGCGGCACGGAAGGGGACCACAGCTGAACGGCAGCGGAAGCGGCAGGGGCCGCAAGATCGTTCTCTGGCGGCACGGCCAGACGTCGTGGAATCTGGAGCACCGGTTCCAGGGCTCCACGGACATCCCGCTCACCGAGACGGGCATCGGCCAGGCCCGTCGTGCCGCCCGGCTGCTCGCCTCGTTGAAGCCGGACGTGATCGTCGCGTCCGACCTGCGACGGGCGGTCGACACGGCCGCCGAGCTCGCCGCGATCACCGGTATAGCGGTCGCGCACGACGCGGGTCTGCGCGAGACCTACGCCGGCGCCTGGCAGGGGCTCACCCATGAGGAGATCGTCGGCCGGCACGGCGAGGAGTACGCCGCGTGGAAGCGCGGCGAGCCGGTGCGCCGCGGCGGCGGGGAGCTGGAGACCGAGGTTGCGGACCGGGCCGCTCCGGTCGTCCTCGAACACGCCGACAAGCTGCCCGACAGCGGCACGCTCGTGGTGGTCAGCCACGGTGGCACCATCCGCACCACCATCGGTCGGCTGCTGGGCCTGGAGTCGCACCACTGGGAGGGGCTCGGCGGGCTCTCCAACTGCTGTTGGTCGGTCCTCGGCGAGGGCGCGCGCGGCTGGCGTCTGCTGGAGCACAACGCGGGCACCCTGCCCGCGCCGGTCCTCGGCGACGACACCTGAGACGACACCAGGGCAGGCCGCGGGCCGGGCGGCCGGACGGAGGCCCCACCGGGGCGATGGCCGCCGGATTTCACTTTCCGGCTGGTCACAGGCTAAAGTTCTTCTTGTTCGCGGGGCGGAAACGCCGGGAAGCAGAGCGAACGGCGGGGCTATAGCTCAGTTGGTAGAGCACCTGCATGGCATGCAGGGGGTCAGGAGTTCAAATCTCCTTAGCTCCACAATCAAGGATCCTGTTCCCTTCAAGGGGGCGGGATCCTTGCGTTTTCGCCGCGGTCGGGGCCGGTGGGCTGCGGTCGGGGCCGGCGGCCTCGTCCTCGTCCTCGCCGTCGGCGGTGGCCGGTGGCCGGTGGCCGTGTCGACGGCGACGGTCCGACGGCCCGGTTGCCCCGTGTTTTCTCCCTGTTGATGCCCCATCAATTCCGAGGGCGTTCGTACCCCTGTTTCACCGTAGGGGAGTTGCCGTCCGACTGGACGCGGGGCGGTTCCCTGCCGCGCGGGCGGACCCTTCGTATCGCAACCGTGACCGTCCGGATACGCGCCGGGCTGACCGCTTCGCGGGCTCATGGCAGAATCGGAGCGCCGGAGGGGGCTACGGACCGAACGGGAGGGAGCGCGCGATGCCTGCGAGCCGCCACGAGGTCCCGGGCCGGCCCCTCGTCCCCGGGCGCCGCGACCGCAGGGACCGGGCCGTCGGCGTTTCGCTCCGCGCGGCCCACGTGTTCGGCGGCGGTGACCGGGGCTCCCGCGTGCGTGCCGTCGGCGACCGGGGGCGGAGCTGACTCATGGGAGCGCACAGGCGGAAGTGCGACTGGTGCGGCGGAGGCACGCCCATCGTCAGGGACATGGATCCGGTCAACCCCGAGTACCAGTACTGGTGCGAGGAGTGCGCGCGGGCGCTGATCATAAAAGGCGACCCCATCGAGACCTACCGGGAGCTGGAGGGGGAGCCGATCTACGGGCGGCTGCTCGACGAGCACTGCACGCTCAAGCGCTTCTACTCCTTCGCCACCGCGTGAACCCCCGTACGAGCCCCGTATGAGCCCCGGGCGAGCCCCCGCAGCGGTCGGACGGGAATCGATTTGGAGAAGTGGCGGGGGCACCGGTAATGTTCTCGATGTCGCCAGGGGGAACCAGGCGGCAGACAGCAAGGGGCTATAGCTCAGTTGGTAGAGCACCTGCATGGCATGCAGGGGGTCAGGAGTTCAAATCTCCTTAGCTCCACAGTGAAGAACGAGAAGCGGGTCATCCTCCGAGGGTGACCCGCTTTTCGTATGTGCGCCTCGCTGTGCCTCTCGTATGCGCGCCTTCCGTGTGTGCCGTGCGGCGACGACGGCGCCGGACCCGGCGAGGTGCGCGCGCCGAACGGCACGGAGGGCGTGCGGAGGGCGTGCGGAGGACACCCTTCGGCCGTCCGAGGACCGGTCACGCCCGGACCGGTTCCGGGCCCGTGCGGTACCCTGGCGCCATGCGTGCCGTACGCCTTCTGCTTAGCGAGCCGCGCTGATCAGTCCCGACCGGTGAGAATGCCTGGTCGGAATCGGCGCGGCGTCCCCTCCTGTGCGAGGGGATTTTTCGTTTCCGTAGACGTGTGTCCGTAGACGTGGGCGCCGGCAGATGACGATCGATGGAGCTTTGAGGATCATGAGCGAGACGAATTCCGCAGCCGAGGCGGCTGCGCCGCACCGCTACACGGCGGCGATGGCCGCCGACATCGAGGCACGCTGGCAGGACTTCTGGGACGCCGAGGGCACCTACGAGGCGCCGAACCCGACCGGCGACCTGGCGGGCGACCCGGAGCTGGCCGCCAAGCCGAAGAAGTTCATCATGGACATGTTCCCGTACCCCTCGGGTGCGGGGCTGCACGTCGGTCACCCCCTGGGTTACATCGCCACCGACGTCTTCGCGCGTCACCAGCGGATGACCGGGCACAACGTGCTGCACACCCTGGGCTTCGACGCCTTCGGCCTGCCCGCCGAGCAGTACGCGGTGCAGACCGGCACGCACCCGCGGGTCTCCACCGAGGCCAACATGGCGAACATGACCGCCCAGCTGCGCCGGCTGGGCCTGGGCCACGACAAGCGCCGCTCGTTCGCCACGATCGAGCCGGAGTACTACAAGTGGACCCAGTGGATCTTCCTGCAGATCTTCAACTCCTGGTACGACACCGAGGCCGACCGGGCCCGCCCGATCGACGAGCTGGTCGCCCAGTTCGAGAGCGGCGACCGGCCCACCCCGGACGGCCGTGACTGGAGCGCGCTGAGCGCCGCCGAGCGCGCGGACGTCCTGAGCGAGTACCGCCTGGCGTACGCCTCCGACGCGCCGGTCAACTGGTCGCCCGGCCTGGGCACCGTGCTGGCCAACGAGGAGGTGACCGCCGACGGACGCTCCGAGCGCGGGAACTTCCCGGTCTTCAAGGCCAAGCTGCGCCAGTGGAACATGCGCATCACGGCCTACGCCGACCGCCTGCTGAAGGACCTGGACGGGCTGGACTGGCCCGAGGCCATCAAGCTGCAGCAGCGCAACTGGATCGGGCGCTCCGAGGGCGCGCGGGTCGACTTCCCGGTCGACGGCGCGGGGGCGATCACCGTCTTCACCACCCGGCAGGACACCCTGTTCGGCGCCACCTACATGGTGCTGGCGCCCGAGCACGACCTGGTGGAGAAGATCGTTCCGGCCGTCTGGCCGGAGGGCACCCATCCGGTGTGGACCGGCGGACACGCCACCCCGGCCGAGGCCGTCGCCGCGTACCGCAAGCTGGCCGCCGCCAAGTCCGACGTGGAGCGGCAGGCCGAGGCCAAGGACAAGACCGGCGTCTTCACCGGCGCGTACGCGACCAACCCGGTCAGCGGCGAGCAGGTTCCCGTCTTCATCGCCGACTACGTCCTGATGGGGTACGGCACCGGCGCGATCATGGCCGTCCCGGCACACGACGCGCGAGACTTCGCGTTCGCGCGCGCCTTCGAGCTGCCGATGCGCTGTGTCGTCGAGCCGTCGGACGACCGCGGCACGGACCCCTCGACCTGGGACGACGCCTTCGCCTCGTACGACGCGAAGCTGGTCAACTCCGCCAACGACGAGATCTCCCTGGACGGACTGGGCGTCGTCGAAGCCAAGGCGAGGATCACCGAGTGGCTGAAGGCGCACGGTGTCGGCGAGGGCACCGTCAACTTCCGGCTGCGCGACTGGCTGTTCAGCCGCCAGCGCTACTGGGGCGAGCCGTTCCCCATCGTCTACGACGAGGACGGCGTCGCCCACCCGCTGCCCGAGTCGATGCTGCCCCTGGAGCTGCCGGAGGTCGACGACTACTCGCCGCGCACCTTCGACCCCGAGGACGCCGACACCCAGCCCGAGACCCCGCTGTCCCGGAACACCGACTGGGTCGACGTCACCCTGGACCTGGGCGACGGCAACGGCCCGAAGAAGTACCGTCGCGAGACCAACACCATGCCCAACTGGGCGGGCTCCTGCTGGTACGAGCTGCGCTACCTGGACCCGAAGAACGACCGGAAGCTGGTCGACCCCGCGATCGAGCAGTACTGGATGGGCCCGCGCGAGGGGCAGCCGACCGGGGGCGTCGACCTGTACGTCGGCGGCCAGGAGCACGCCGTGCTGCACCTGCTGTACGCCCGCTTCTGGTCCAAGGTGCTGCACGACCTGGGGCACATCTCGTCCTCCGAGCCGTTCCACAAGCTGTACAACCAGGGCATGATCCAGGCGTACGTCTACCGGGACAGCCGCGGCATCGCGGTCCCGGCGGCCGAGGTCGAGGAGCGCGACGGGAAGTTCTACCACCAGGGCGAGAAGGTCAGCCGCGTCCTGGGCAAGATGGGCAAGTCCCTGAAGAACGCCGTCACGCCGGACGAGATCTGCGCCGAGTACGGGGCGGACACGCTGCGCCTGTACGAGATGGCGATGGGTCCCCTGGACGTGTCGCGGCCGTGGGACACGCGTGCCGTCGTCGGCCAGTTCCGGCTGCTGCAGCGGCTGTGGCGCAACATCGTGGACGAGGAGACAGGCGAGGTCACCGTCGTCGACGCGGAGCCGGACGAGGAGACGCTGCGCGCGCTGCACAAGGCGATCGACGGGGTCGGCCGGGACATGGCCGGCATGCGTTTCAACACGGCCATCGCCAAGGTCACCGAGCTGAACAACCACCTGACGAAGACGGGCGGCCCGGTGTCCCGGAGCGTCGCCGAGTCGCTGGTGCTGCTGGTGGCGCCGCTGGCCCCGCACATCGCCGAGGAGCTGTGGCGGCGCCTGGGCCGCACCGGGTCCGTGGTGCACCAGGACTTCCCGGTCGCCGACCCCGCGTACGTCGTGGACGAGACCGTGACCTGTGTGGTGCAGGTCAAGGGCAAGGTCAAGGCACGCCTGGAGATCCCCCCGACGATCTCGGACGAGGACCTGGAGGCGCGGGCCCTGGCGGACCCGGCGGTGGTCGCCACCCTGGGCGGGGCGGGCATCCGCAAGGTGATCGTCCGCGCGCCGAAGCTGGTCAACATCGTCCCCGCGTGACGGTGACGCCGGTCCCGGCCCTGGCCCCGGTCCCGGCCCCGTCGGCCGGGGTCGTGCGCTACGCGGCCGGTATGTGACCGGAGGTTCTCACCGGTGAGGTGGGGGCGTTCCCCTACGGGCAGGTTGGGGGTTCCGATGGAACCCCTGGCCTGCCCGCAGCGTTTACGGTGGAGGGGCCGGCATCCGGCAGCCGATACGACATCCGAGGGGCGCTCATGGAAGCCGTGATCCTGATCCTGGGGCTGCTGTTTCTCGCATTCATCGCCCTGGGCGTGTACGCGGGCGTCAAGGCCGTCGGCGCTGCCAAGCGGGGCGTGGACCGCACGATCCTCCAGGCGCGCCGCACGGTCGAGGACACCGCGCTGCGGGCCAAGAGCTACGGCCAGCCCGGCGTGGCCGGCGAGCTCGCGCAGTTGCGGCTCACCCTGCGCACCTCGATGCGGGCCACCCAGGAGGCACTGCGGACCGGGGTATCCGAGGACGCCTCGCTCAAGGAGTCGCTGGACCTCTTCCAGCGGCTCAGCGCGCACGGACACGAGCTCGACACGGATCTGAAGAGACTGGAGCGCGAGCCCGACCGGTCGACGGTCGCCTCGCTGCTGCCGGAGCTGAAGGAGCGCACGGAACGGATCACGCACTCGGCGGATTCGCTGCGCTGGGCCGCCCGGGACCGGGCGCGGCGGTTCATAGACGATGATCTGGACGCGCTGCACGCGCAGATCGACGTCGAGGCGGGGGCGCTGCGGCACTGGACGGCGGAGCCGGAGGAGCCCGCCCGGGGGCGGACCGGCGCGCGTGACGACGGCGACGCCCGGGCCGGCGGCGCGGAGTACGGTCGAGCCCACGCGCCGGCGCAGGAGCGCGGGCGTCGGCCGGAGACGGGGAGCCGGTCGGGGGCGGAGAGCCGGTGGGAGCATGCGGATTCCGACGGTCCGGCCCGGGCGATCCCGGCTTCGGACGCCCGGCCGCGGCCCGAATACCCGTGGCAGAAGACGGCCCGGCCGGAGGCGACGAGCTGAGACGTCCGGCCCGGGGTGTGCCGAGCCCTGGGCGTCGTACGAGGTGCTGGGGCGTCGAGGTGCTGGGGGAGCTGTCTTGCTCGCTACCGGGCGAGGCTGAGAGGTTGGGGCCGTTCGGGGGTCGGGGCCGCCCGGGGCCGCCCGGGGTACCGAGGGCGGGTTGCGGGGCCCGGAACGACGGGTGGAACGGGCGGTGGCCGGGGGCAGGTCGGGGAGCGGCCGGGGAGAGCCCGGGGCCGGACTGCCGAGTGGCGGCCTTGCCAGGTAACCTCCCGCTCATGTCCCGCCATGTCGCGATCGTCACCGATTCCACGGCCTATCTGCCCCCCGAGGCGATGGAACGGCACGGCATCACCGCTGTACCGCTGACCGTCGTCCTCGGCGACCAGGCTCTGGAGGACGGCACCGAGATCTCGGCCCGCTCGCTCGCGGTGGCGCTCCAGAAGCGTCGGCCGGTGACCACGTCCCGGCCCAGTCCGGAGGTCTTCGCGGACGCGTACCGGGCGGCGGCCGACGCGGGAACCGACGGCATCGTCTCGTTGCACCTCTCCGCCGAGATGTCGGGTACATACGACGCCGCACTGCTGGCTTCGAAGAACGCCCCGGTTCCGGTGCGGGTGGTGGACACCGGGATGGTCGCCATGGCCCTCGGCTTCTGCGCACTGGCGGCGGCGGAGATGGTGGAGGCGGGCGGAAGCCTGGACGAGGCTGTCGCGGCCGCGGAGAAGCGGGCCGCGGGCACGTCCGCCTACTTCTACGTCGACACGCTGGACTACCTGCGCCGCGGCGGCCGTATCGGCGCCGCGCAGGCGCTGCTGGGATCGGCGCTGGCGGTGAAGCCGCTGCTCCAGCTGGACAGCGGCCGCATCGAACTTCTGGAGAAGGTGCGGACGGCGTCCAAGGCCATCGCGCGCCTGGAGGAGATCGTCGCGGAAGGCGCGGGCGAGGCCCGGGTGGACATCGCCGTGCACCACCTGGCCGCGCCGGAGCGGGCCGACCGGCTCGCCGAACGCCTTCGCGAACGAGTGCCGGGCCTGGCCGACCTGCATGTCAGCGAGGTGGGCGCGGTGATCGGCGCACACACCGGACCCGGCCTGCTCGGAGCGGTGGTCTCGCCGCGCTGAGGTCCCCCGGCCGTGCGCTGACCTTCGAGGGCGGAGGCTCGTGCGGCGACGGAGGCTCGTGCGGGCGGCGGAGGCTCTTTCGGCTTCGGACCGGTGCTCCGGCCGTTGTTCCGGTTGCTCGCGAATTCACTCTTCGGGGTGGCCGAGTTGTTCACAACTCGCCGGTTGTCCACCGGAATCCGCTCGGCTCAGCGGGTCCGGTCGGATGCGCCTACCGTCGTGAGGCATGAACCTTCGAACACTCCATGCGTCTACAACACTCCGTTCTGTCACCGCGCTTCGCGTGTCCGGCGGGAGCGGCAGCGGGCCCGGGCGCGGCCGCGGCGGTTCCGGCCTCGGCCCCGGGCGGCGGCGGCCGGCGCGAGGGCGCCATGACAGCGCGGACAGTGCGGCGGTGGCCGCGCGCCGCCGCGCGGACGCGCTCATGGGAGGAGGTCCGGACGGCGGTCACCGTACGCGGCACGGGCCGGGCACGCCCACCGATCCGGCTGCCGCCCCATCCAGGGGGTCGACCCCGTTACCGGCTGCCGCCCCTGCCCCGGACTCTGACCTTGCATCGGCTTCCGCCCCGGCTGCCGCCCCTGCCCTCGCATCGGCTTCCGCCCCGGCTCCGGTCTCTGCGCCCGTGTCCGCTTCGGCCCCTGCCCCGGCTTCGGCGTTGCCAACACCCTCGCCGCCCTCGACGTTGACCTCGATTTCGACGCCGCCCCCGCCCCCGCCTCCGCCGGCCCCATCCCCATCCCCATCCCCATCCCCGGCCCCATCCCCGGCCCCGGCCCCATCCCCGGCCCCGGCCCCGGCCCCATCCCCGGCCCCGGCCCCGGCCCCGGGCCGGGTGCGTGATCTCGGGGCGCCGGGGTGGAAAGCGCGATTGGGTCCCGCGCTGCGGGACCGGCTTCCGGTGTGGTTCCAGCTCAGATGCGGGGTCGAGCCAAAGACCTTGGCCGCGCTGGCCGTTGTGCTGGCCGTGGCGGCGGGCTTCGCCGGGATGCACTTCTGGTCGGCGCGCCCCCAGGCCGTGCAGGCGCCCGACCTGGTCGACGAGGCCGCGCGTGCCGGGACCTCGCATCCGGCGTCCGGGGAAGCCGACGCGCCCGAGCCGTCGCCCGGGCCGATGCCCACGACGGACCGGCCGGCTCACGTCGTCGTGGATGTGAGCGGGAAGGTACGGAGTCCCGGGGTCCAGCGTCTGCCGTCCGGCGCGAGGGTCGCCGACGCGCTGCGGGCAGCCGGTGGCGCCCGGCCGGGCGTCGACCTCACCGGGCTCAACCGCGCGCGGGTCCTCGTGGACGGGGAACAGATCGTGGTGGGCGTCGACCCCGCGCCCGGCGTCTCAGCTGCCAACGGCGGACCCCCGGGCACGAGTCCGGGCGGCACAGCAGCCGCCTCCGGGACGGCACCGGTCAGCCTCAACAACGCGAGCGTCGACCAACTCGACGCCCTGCCCGGCGTCGGGCCCGTGCTCGCCCAGCGCATCGTCGATTACCGCACACAGCACGGGGGTTTCCGGTCCGTCGACGAACTGCGCGAGGTCAACGGCATCGGCGACCGACGGTTCGCGGACCTCCGGCCACTGGTGGGGCCATGAGCGCGGCGGAGACCCGGACGGCGTCGGACCGACGGCTCGGGTGCTCCGATCCCCGACGGGAGGGTCCGGTCGACCTGCGGCTGGTCCCACCGGCGCTCGCGGCCTGGGCCGGGGCGGCGCTCGCACTGAGCGTGCCGGGACGGTGGACGGCGATGGGCTCGCTGCTCTGTGTCGGGGCGGCCCTGGTGCTCCTGGCACTCCTGGTGATGCCGGGGATGTCGAGGACCGGCGCGCTCCGCCGAGGCGGGCGCCGGACCGGCACTGACGGGGCGTCGGCGGGCGACGGGGATGCGGTGGGGGAGAGGCATGCGGCGGGCGACGGGGGCTCGGCGGGGGAGAGGCGCGCGACGGGGAACGGGAGCGCGGTGGACGGCCGGTGGCGGTCGCGTACCGTCGCGACCGCCACCGCCACCGCGGCCGCGTTGCTCTGCGCCGCCGCCGGTGCCGTTTCGGCCGGGCTGCACAGCGCGGACGTACGACACGGGCCGGTGCACGACCTGGCGCAGCGATTCGCCCGAGTCGAGGCGGAGGTGACCCTGACCTCCGACGCGCGGAAGACCGTCCCACGGGTGCGCGGCGACCACAGCACACCCGTCTCGCTTCTCCTGGACGCCGAGATCACCCGCCTGACCGGGCCGGACAGCGAGGCCACCCGGCTGCGCACGCCCGTACTGCTGATCGTCCCGCCCGGAGCGTCGGCGGACCGGTGGCAGCAGCTGCTTCCCTCCACCCGGCTGCGCGTCGGCGGACGGCTGGCGCCGCCCCTGCACGACGGCGAACGCAACGCCGCGGTGCTCCGGCCGGACGGCAAGGGCCCGCCCCGGGTCATCGGGCCGCCCTCCTTCGTCCAGCGCGTGGCGGGCTCGCTGCGCGGCGGACTGCGGCGTGCGACCGAAGGGCTCGATCCCGATGCGCGGGCACTCCTGCCGGGACTGGTGGTCGGTGACACATCACGGGTTCCGCCGGAGCTGCACGAGGCGTTCCGGGCCACCGACCTCACTCACCTGATGACGGTCTCCGGGGCCAACCTGGCGATTCTGCTGGCCCTCCTGATCGGACCGCCGGGCACCGCGCTGCGCGCCGAACGTCGCGGCCTCGCACCCAGGCTGGGCATCCCGCTGCGGCTGACCGCGGTGCTCGGCGGCGGGCTCACACTCGCCTTCGTCATCGTCTGCCGACCGGAGCCGAGCGTGCTGCGGGCGGCGGCCTGCGGACTCATCACCCTGCTCGCCATCGGCACGGGTCGTCGCAGATCACTGATCCCGGCGCTGGCCGCAGCGGTTCTGCTGCTGGTCCTGTACGACCCGTGGATGTCGCGCAGTTACGGCTTCGTTCTCTCCGTGCTCGCCACCGGAGCCCTGCTCACCCTCGCCCCGGGCTGGGCCGAGGCGTTGCGACGGCGCGGGGCGCCGCCGCGGATCTCCGAGGCGCTGGCGGCGGCCGCGGCGGCGCAGGCGGTCTGCGCGCCCGTCGTGGTGCTGCTCGCCTCACGGGTCAGCCTGGTGGCGATTCCGTGCAATCTGCTGGCCGAGTTCGCGGTCGCGCCGGCCACGGTCCTGGGGTTCGCCGCGCTCGCCGTGGCGCCGGCGGCCATGCCGGTGGCGGAGCTGCTCGCCCGGGTCGCCGGATGGCCCGCAGGGTGGATCGCCTCGGTGGCCCGCACCGGGGCGGCGCTGCCCGGGGCGGCGATCGACTGGCCCGACGGGGGAATGGGGGCGTTGCTGCTGGCCGCGCTGACGGTCCTGGTGGTGGTGTTCGCGCGCCGTGCGATGCGTCACCCATGGATCTGTTCGGCGGCCGTCCTGCTGCTGGTGCTCGCGGTGCTGCGCCCACCGCCGCTCACCCGGGTGCTGACCGGATGGCCGCCTCCCGACTGGGCGTTCGCGATGTGCGACGTGGGACAGGGGGACGCGCTGGTGCTGGCCGCCGGGGGCGGCAGAGGGGTGGTCGTCGACACCGGCCCCGACCCGGCGCTCGTCGACCGGTGCCTGGGCGATCTCGGCATCGCGGAGGTGCCGTTCCTGGTGCTCACGCACTTCCACGCCGACCACGTCCGGGGTCTGCCGGGAGTGCTGCGCGGCAGAGCGGTGGGGGCGATCCAGACGACGAGCTTCGAGGAACCGCCCGACCAGGCCGCGTTCGTACGGAGAACGGCCGCCGCGTCGGGCGTGCCCCTGGTCCGGGCCGTCGCCGGTGAGCGTCGCCGGATCGGCCCGCTCGAATGGCAGGTTCTCTGGCCGGTGGGCACCTCGGCGACGAGCGGCGTGGCGGCGACGGGCGCCGCCGCGTCTCCGGAGACCGGGTTCCCGCCCGCAGGGCCGAACGACGCCAGCGTCACCCTGTACGTACGGACCGGCGGGCCGACCCTGCTGCTCCTCGGCGATCTCGAACCCCCGGCCCAGCAGGGGCTGTTGCGGAGGTACCCGGTGCTGCCCCGGGTGGACGTGCTCAAGGTCGCCCACCATGGTTCCGCGCATCAGGATCCGGCCCTGCTGCGCGGGGCCCACCCGAGACTCGCCCTGGTGAGCGTGGGCAGGGACAACCCGTACGGGCACCCGGCCCCACACACCGTGGACGCGCTCAGAGCGGGCGGCGCGGTGGTGCTGCGCACGGACACGGACGGCGCGATCGCCGTGTCGGGAGCCGGGCGGAACCTCCGGGCGGTCGGTCGTTCATGACCATCGGACGCCGTCGCGCGGAGAGGAAGCAGCCACGGTCCGTCGCCCGCGGAAGGGCCGGTCGCTCCGTCATGTTCCGTCGCCCGCGGAAGGGCCGCGGCGGTCCGTGGCTTCGGTCCGCGTCTCCGGTTGGGGGGCGAACCACTGGAACGGCTATTTCGGACCTTCAGTAACACCTCTACGCAAGCACCTGCGAGCTGCTCTGTTTGCCTCGAACGCCACAATGGTGGTCGAATGCATGTTTGTCGGCGGGCCGGTGCTCCGACGCATATGTCCAGTCGTCAGGCCCCGAGGTGACTCACCCGAGGGGGTAGGCAAAGAGATGTTCGGTCGATGGCTGCGCAACAGGGGTACGACCGGTGCACCGCGTGGCAACGCCCTCGCCGGGCTGGAGATGCCCCGCAACGCCGGAGTGCTCAGCTGCCGCGTGCTCGACCCGGTCGACGAGGCCGTTCAGCAGGCCGAGTTCGTCGTCACGGACAGCGCGGGCCGCAAGGTCCTCGGCGGTGAGACGGATCCGTACGGCAACATCCTGGCCACCGTTCCGGCGGGGGAGTACCGACTGGCCGTCACGGCCGAGGGGTTCACGCCCTTCCACGGCGCGGCCGTGGTCGTCGAGGGCGGTCACGCGGGCCTGGGCGACGTGACCCTGCAGATATCGGCGCCTCCGCAGCTCCCGAGGCCCGGCGAGTGGGAGGTCGAGCCGATGCACTCGCAGATCGGCTTCACGGCCCGGCACATCGGCCTGGCGCGCATCCACGGCCGGTTCAACAACTTCGCCGGGGCCGTCCGGATCGGGGAACGCATGGAGGACTCGGCCATGCACGTCGTCATCGACGCCGCCTCGATCGACACGAACGTCCAGATGCGCGACGACCACCTGAGATCCAGCGACTTCCTGGACGTCGGCCGCTACCCAACGATGGAGTTCTACAGCGATCGCTTCGTTCACCGCGGCGGTACCCGCTGGAACGTGACCGGTGCGCTCACCCTGCACGGCGTCAGCCGCACGGTCACGCTGGACACCCAGTACCTCGGCCTGGGCAGTGGGCTCGAGGGCGAGACCCGCGCCGCCTGCCGGGCCACCACGGAACTGCACCGCGAGGACTTCACCCTCACCTGGCAGACCATGCTGGCCCGGGGCATCGCGGCCGTCGGCTCCAGCATCTCCATCGACCTGGACATCCAGATCGTCCCCAAGGCCGGAACCTTCCCCCCGTCCGGACAGGGGCGCTGACCCCGGGGAGCCGCCGGCACCGCCGTCGCTACCGGGTTTCGAGCGGCGCTACCGGGTTTCGAGCAGCGCTACGGGGTTTCGAGCCAGCCCTCGTACTCCGCGGCCAGCGCGTCCAGCGCCGAGGCGTCCAGCCGGGCCGAGGGATCCTCCACGACCACCAGCCACTGGGCGTCCTCGGCGTCGTCCTCGCCGGCCAGCGCGTCGCGGACGAGCTGGGGTTCCTCGTCCACCTCGAAACGGTCGCCGAGTTCCTCGGCCACCTCCTCCGCGGCGTCGCGATCGGGGAGGACCAGCACATGTCTCACATCACTCACCCGGTCATTCTTCCGCACGAATCCCGCATGGATCACCTCGCGCGGTCCGGCGGGGAGGAGGGCGGCCGGGCGGAGGCCGGGGCCGACTCGCCCGCCGCCTTCCGTCCGTGCGTCGCGAGCGGGGGTCCGCCGCGGTGAGGACGCCCGCACGCCGATGCGAGGACCTCCGGGGGGAGTGAGCCGGAGGGCTGTCGGTGGTGCGTGGGATGCTGGACGACGATGGCCACCAGAAGGAATTCGAACGACGACCCGCTCGCTCCGCTCACACTCGCCGTGGGGCAGGAGGAGCTGCTTCTCGACCGCGCCGTGCGACAGGTCGTGGCCGCGGCGCGCGCCGCGGACCCCGACACCGATGTCCGCGACCTCGCCCCGGACCAGCTCCAGCCCGGCACCCTCGCCGAGTTGACGAGTCCGTCGCTCTTCGCGGAGCGCAAGGTCGTGGTCGTGCGCAACGCGCAGGACCTCTCCGCAGACACGGTCAAGGACGTCAAGGCGTATCTGGGCGATCCGGTCGAGGAGATCACCCTCGTCCTGCTGCACGCTGGCGGGGCCAAGGGCAAGGGGCTGCTGGACGCGGCGCGCAAGGCCGGAGCGCGGGAGGTCGCGTGCCCGAAGACGACCAAGCCCGCCGAGCGGCTCTCCTTCGTACGGTCGGAGTTCCGGACGCTGGGCCGGTCCGCGACCCCCGAGGCGTGTCAGGCGCTGGTCGATTCGATCGGCAGCGATCTGCGGGAGCTGGCCAGTGCGGTCTCGCAGCTCGTCGCGGACGTCGAGGGCACGATCGACGAGTCGGTCGTCGCGCGCTACTACACGGGCCGGGCGGAGGCGTCGAGCTTCACCGTCGCCGACCGCGCCGTCGAGGGACGCGCGGCGGAGGCGTTGGAGGCGCTGCGCTGGTCGCTGTCGACCGGAGTCGCGCCGGTGCTGATCACCAGCGCGCTGGCGCAGGGCGTGCGGGCGATCGGCAAGCTCTCCTCGGCGCGGGGCGGCCGGCCTGCGGACCTGGCCCGTGAGCTGGGCATGCCCCCCTGGAAGATCGACCGGGTGCGTCAGCAGATGCGGGGCTGGACGCCGGACGGCGTGGCGATCGCGCTGCGGGCGGTCGCGGACGCGGACGCTGGGGTCAAGGGCGGCGGCGACGACCCGGAGTACGCCTTGGAGAAGGCCGTCGTCGCGGTCGCCCGGGCGGCGCGGTCGAGACGCTGACCGGGACGGACGTCGCGCGGGGCGGGACGGGCGGCACGGGCGGGCCGGAGGCCGGCCCATCGTCCGGGACGGGACGGGACGGAGCGAGGCGGGCAGCGACGGGCCGCGGTGTCGGCCCCGCCCCCCGGCCACCGTCTCGGACGCGGCTGCAAGCACCGCCCGCCCCTCCCCCCGATACACACCGGCACCGCCCGCACCATCCCCCCTACGCACGCCCGGCACCGCCCGCACCATCCCTCCGGCGCATGCACCGGCACCGCCCGCACCCGGACGGCCCCGGCACGGCCACTGCCACGATCGGGCCGCAGACATGTCGAAGGCCCCGACCCGTTCCCAGTCATGCCGAAGGGCCCCGAGCCGCCCCAGGCACGCCGAAGGCCCCGGCCCGCTCCGGGGAAGAGCGGGGCCGGGGCCATCGGTTCACTTCTGGTGCGCCGCACCCGCGTGGCGAACGCAGGTTCGGTGTGCGGCGCGGGGGCCGGGCAGGGGCGGGAGAGAGGGCCCGCTGATCCGTTCCGGCGGGTGGATCTCAGACAGCTCAGCCCTGGAGGGAGGCAACCTTGGAAGCCAGCGCCGACTTCTTGTTGGCGGCGGCGTTCTTGTGGATGACACCCTTCGAGACGGCCTTGTCGAGCGCACGGGAGGCGTCGCGAGTGGCCACGGTGGCCTTCTCGACGTCACCGGCGGCGACGGCCTCACGGGCCTTGCGGATAGCGGTCTTGAGCGAGGACTTGACGGCCTTGTTGCGCAGGCGCGCCTTCTCGTTCGTCTTGTTCCGCTTGATCTGGGACTTGATGTTCGCCACGAAAGAGCCTTTTCAGGTTCGTTGGATCTTCGATGTGCGCCGCGCGGCCGGGAGGGTCGCGAGACACAGCTGTCAACGGTACCAGCCACGCTCCGACCGGCCCAAACCGGTCGCCGGCCCGCGACCATGGGACGATGGAGGCTACGTATCGATCCGACCGACCCGACATCGACCCGAGACACGGCGTTCGGCGTCTCAAGAATCAGGACCCTGCGTGCCCGCGACTCCTACCAACGTGCCCGAGCCGAGCCGTACCGACCCGGCGCTGATCCGCAACTTCTGCATCATCGCGCACATCGACCACGGCAAGTCGACCCTTGCCGACCGGATGCTCCAGCTGACGGGCGTGGTCGACCAGCGGCAGATGCGCGCCCAGTACCTCGACCGCATGGACATCGAGCGCGAGCGCGGCATCACCATCAAGTCCCAGGCGGTCCGCCTGCCCTGGGCCCCGACCACGGGCGAGGACCAGGGCCGGACCCATGTCCTCAACATGATCGACACCCCCGGCCACGTGGACTTCACCTACGAGGTCTCCCGCTCGCTCGCCGCCTGCGAGGGCACGATCCTGCTGGTCGACGCCGCGCAGGGGATCGAGGCCCAGACGCTGGCCAACCTCTACCTGGCGATGGAGAACGACCTCACCATCGTCCCGGTGCTCAACAAGATCGACCTGCCGGCCGCCCAGCCGGAGAAGTTCTCCGAGGAGCTCGCCAACCTCATCGGCTGCCAGCCGGAGGACGTGCTGAAGGTCTCCGCGAAGACCGGCGTCGGCGTGGACGCGCTGCTCGACCGGGTGGTCCGGGACATCCCGGCCCCGGTCGGCCGGGCCGACGCCCCCGCCCGCGCGATGATCTTCGACTCGGTCTACGACTCGTACCGGGGCGTCGTCACGTACGTCAGGGTCGTCGACGGCCAGCTCAACAAGCGCGAGCGGATCCGGATGATGTCCACCGGCGCCACCCACGAGCTGCTGGAGATCGGGGTCTCCTCCCCGGAGATGACCGCCGCCGACGGTCTCGGCGTCGGCGAGGTGGGCTACCTCATCACCGGTGTGAAGGACGTCCGGCAGTCCAAGGTCGGTGACACGATCACCTCCCAGAGCAAGGGCGCGGAGGAGCCGCTGGGCGGCTACAAGGACCCCAAGCCCATGGTGTTCTCGGGCCTGTACCCGCTGGACGGCTCGGACTACCCGGACCTGCGCGAGGCGCTCGACAAGCTCCAGCTCAACGACGCCGCCCTGGTGTACGAGCCGGAGACCTCCGCCGCGCTCGGCTTCGGCTTCCGCGTCGGCTTCCTCGGGCTGCTCCACCTCGACGTGATCCGCGAGCGGCTGGAGCGCGAGTTCGGTCTCGACCTCATCGCCACCGCGCCCAACGTGGTCTACCGGGTCGAGATGGAGGACGGCACCGAGCACACCGTCACCAACCCGAGCGAGTTCCCCGAGGGCAAGATCGACCAGGTGCACGAGCCCGTCGTGCGCGCCACGATCCTCGCGCCCAGCGAGTTCATCGGCGCGATCATGGAGCTCTGCCAGAGCCGGCGCGGCACCCTGCTCGGCATGGACTACCTCTCCGAGGACCGGGTCGAGATCCGCTACACCCTGCCGCTGGCCGAGATCGTCTTCGACTTCTTCGACCAGCTGAAGTCCAAGACGCGCGGCTACGCCTCCCTCGACTACGAGCCCACCGGCGAGCAGACCGCCCAGCTCGTCAAGGTCGACATCCTGCTGCACGGCGACAAGGTCGACGCGTTCTCCGCCGTCACGCACAAGGACAAGGCGTACGCGTACGGCGTGCGGCTGGTCGCCAAGCTCCGCGAGCTGATCCCGCGGCAGAACTTCGAGGTGCCGATCCAGGCGGCCATCGGCTCCCGGGTCATCGCCCGGGAGACCGTCCGCGCCATCCGCAAGGACGTCCTCGCCAAGTGCTACGGCGGTGACATCTCCCGTAAGCGGAAGCTGCTGGAGAAGCAGAAGGAAGGCAAGAAGCGGATGAAGATGGTCGGCAGCGTGGAGGTGCCGCAGGAGGCGTTCATCGCCGTGCTGTCGACGGACGAGTCGGGCGGGGACGGCAAGGGCAAGAAGTAGGGCCCGCCCCGGCCCTCCCCTCCGCGCCACCTCGCCGGTGACGGTCCGACGGGCCCTCGTGTCGCACGCACCGCGACGCGGGGGCCCGCTTCGTTACCAAGCGGCGGCCCTCTGCCTCTTACGCGGCGGACGCGAGCGCTCTACCCTGATCACGGCCTCGTGGTTACTCGCCAGTTAAACAACTGCGGCCGAGTGGTGCGGGACGAGCACCACCACCGGACCAGGAGGCGAGCGGAAACCCACGGCAGCACCCCAGCAGCAACCCCCAGCACTCCAGCAGCAAGCCCCAGCACCCCAGCGACAACGCCGGAGAGGTCCGGCGGCAACACCGGCGAAGTCCAGCAGCGATGCCGGAGACATCCGGCGGCGGCACGGGCCGAGCCCGGCAGGAACAGCGCGCGAACACAGCAGGAAACCAGCAGCCACACATA
Organism: Streptomyces tyrfis; assembly: GCF_037034285.1. Classification (NCBI taxonomy): domain Bacteria; kingdom Bacillati; phylum Actinomycetota; class Actinomycetes; order Kitasatosporales; family Streptomycetaceae; genus Streptomyces; species Streptomyces tyrfis. Next base: position 45,480 of record NZ_JBAGJZ010000022.1, read on the forward strand.
GCCACCAGCAGCGACCAGCAGCCGGTCGTGAAGCACCGCCGCAGGCCCGGAGGATGTCGTGAGCGACACAAAGACCCAGATCGAGAACCGACCGCCCTCCGTGGCGAACCTCTTCATCGACCGCGTGGCGGCCACCCCGGACGGGGAGGCGTACCGCTACCCGGTCCCCTCGGCCACCGGCGAGGGACCCGATGACTGGAAGTCGCTGAGCTGGGCGCAGGCCGCCGAGCGCGTGTACGCGGTCGCGGCGGGACTCATCGAGCTGGGAGTGCGGCCCGAGGAGCGCGTCGCGCTGGCCTCCGGCACCCGGGTGGAGTGGATCCTCACCGACCTCGGCGTGATGTGCGCGGGCGCCGCGACGACCACGGTCTACCCGTCGACCAACGCCGAGGAGTCGGCGTTCATCCTCGCCGACTCCGGGAGTCGGGTGCTGATCGCGGAGGACGCGGAGCAGCTGGCCAAGGCCCGCGAGCAGCGCGCGGAGCTGCCCGACCTCGCCCATGTCGTGGTCATCGACCCCGAGGGCGCCGGACCCGCCGACGGCGACCCCGAGGGCTGGGTGCTCACCCTGGCCGACCTGGAGGCCCGCGGCGCCGCGTATCTGGAGAAGCACCCCGAGGCGGTGCGGGAGCGGGTCGCCGCCATCACGCCGGACCAGCTGGCCACCCTGATCTACACCTCGGGCACCACCGGCCGTCCCAAGGGCGTGCGCCTGCCGCACGACAACTGGTCGTACATGGCCAAGGCCACCGTGGCGACCGGCCTGATCACCAAGGACGACGTCCAGTACCTCTGGCTGCCGCTCGCGCACGTCTTCGGGAAGGTCCTCACCTCCGGCCAGATCGAGGTCGGCCACGTCACCGCCGTGGACGGCCGGGTCGACAAGATCATCGAGAATCTGCCGGTGGTCCAGCCGACGTACATGGCCGCCGTGCCCCGCATCTTCGAGAAGGTCTACAACGGCGTCGCCGCCAAGGCGCGGGCCGGCGGAGGGGCCAAGTACAAGATCTTCCAGTGGGCGGCCGGGGTCGCCCGCGAGTACGCGACGGCCGCGCAGGACAACTTCCGGCGCACCGGCACGGCCTCCGTCCCGTTCGCGCTCGGCGCCAGGCACAAGGTCGCGGACGTCCTCGTCTTCGCCAAGATCCGCGAGGCGTTCGGCGGCCGGCTGCGCGCCTGCGTCTCCGGCTCCGCGGCGCTGGCCCCCGACATCGGCTACTTCTTCGCCGGCGCCGGGATCCACATCCTGGAGGGCTACGGCCTCACGGAGACCAGCGCCGCCTCCTTCGTCAACCCGGGCGAGGCGTACCGCACCGGCACCGTCGGCAAGCCGCTCCCCGGCACCGAGGTGCGGATCGCGGACGACGGCGAGATCCTGCTGCGCGGCCCCGGCGTGATGGACGGCTACCACAACCAGCCGGAGAAGACCGCCGAGGTGCTGGAGGCGGACGGCTGGTTCCACACCGGGGACATCGGCGAGCTGTCCGTGGACGGCTACCTCCGGATCACCGACCGCAAGAAGGACCTGATCAAGACGTCCGGCGGCAAGTACATCGCCCCGGCGGAGGTCGAGGGGCGGTTCAAGGCGATCTGCCCGTTCGTCTCCAACATCCTGGTGCACGGCGCGGACCGCAACTACTGCACCGCCCTGATCGCGCTCGACGAGCCGGCCATCCTCGGCTGGGCCGCCGAGCACGGCCTGGGCGGGAAGCCGTACGCCGACGTGGTGGCCTCCCCGCGGACGGTCGAGCTCATCGAGGGCTATGTGCAGCGGCTCAACGAGGGGTTGCAACGCTGGCAGACCATCAAGAAGTTCCGGCTGCTGCCCCGTGACCTGGACATCGAGCACGGCGAACTGACGCCCAGCCTGAAACTGAAGCGGCCCGTCGTCGAGCGCGAGTACAAGGACCTCATCGAGGACATGTACCTGGGGACCCGGGAGGCGTAGCGCGGCGCCCGCCGCGGCGTCACGACCCCCGCACCGGCAGCCCGTCGAGGCCCCGCACGACGGCCCGACGGACGCCGTGCGGGGTCTTCCGGACCGGTCGCGCCGTGCGGCCGGTCCGGATTCTTCTTCCCCTCACTTCGGCAACTCGCTGCTTATGGGCATGGTCCATCTGTCAGTCTGTCGGTGTCGTCAGCGGCACCGAGCGAATACAGACCGAGAACAGACAGCCAACAGACAGCAACGAGAACAGCCAGAGCGAGAACAGGTCAGGAGCTGCACCGTGGGGTCCGTTCCCTTGCAGCGGGACATCGTCCAGCGTCCCGGTATCACCGTCGGCCGTGCGGATCAGCGCCCGGTCGCCCGTACGTCTCTGCCCGGAAACCTCCTCGCCCCCTCCGCAGGACGACGGTTCGTGCGGGCCGCGCTCGCCGAGTGGACCGGGCTGGGACTGCCCGCCGCCGTGGGCTTCAGCGAGCGCCTGGCCGACGACGCCTCCGTCGTCGCCAGCGAACTGGTCACCAACGCGGTCGTGCACGCCGGAACCGACGTCGAGCTGCTGTGCCGGCTGGAGACGGCCACCGAGGACGAGGCCGCGGCCGTGGTGCTGGAGGTCTCCGACCGCCACCCCGCCCGTGCCGTGCGCGGCGAGCGGCCGGCGGACGGCGACGGGACCGCCGCCCCCGCCGATCCCGCCGAGTACGGGCGCGGACTCCAGCTCGTCGGCGCCCTCGCCGAGCGCTGGGGCATCACCTACCGCACCGGCCACAAGACCGTCTGGGCCCGGCTCCCCGTCGACGACTGGAACCCGTTCCCCGACCCGTCCGCCGAGCCCGGATTCCAGCAGGGGCTGCGCGCCGCCGAACTGCTCGCCCCCACCGCCCGGCGCGCCCTGCGCGACGACGCGGACTGGGCCGGCCGCGGCGCGCTGTCGTTCCTCGCCGAGGCGTCCGACCTGCTGGCCGGACAGCTCGACGAGGACATCGTCGCGGCGCTCGCCGGGCAGTTACTGGTCCCCAGGCTCGCGGACTGGTGCGCGATCTGGCTGGAACCGGAGAACGGCGGCCCCTCGGCCGTCCCCCGGCTCGCCAGCGTCTGGCACCGGGACGAGACCGAGACCGCGACGCTGCGCGCGGTGCTCGAACAGGACCCGATCCGGCTGCCCGAACGGGTGGGCACCGGACCCGTCTGCCTGCCCTGGCCCCGGGCCGAGGAGGAGGAGACGGAGCCACGGGTGCCCGACGGATCCGCCCTCGCCTACCGGGTCACCTCGGGCGGGCGCGCCCTCGGCGCCGTACTCCTCGGCCGGGAGGGCACGGGCCGTGTCCCCGGCGAGGTGACCACCCTGATCGAGGACTTCGTCCGCCGGGTCGGCCTCGCCGTCGGCGCCGCCCGCGCCTACACCCGGCAGGCCACCATCAGCCGCATCCTGCAACGGGCGCTGCTGCCCGGCAAGGTCGCGGACATACCCGGGGTGACCAGCTCACTGGTGTACGAGCCCAGCGACGACGGGGTCGTCGGCGGCGACTTCTACGACATCTTCCCGTGCCCCGGCGACCGCTGGTGCTTCGTCCTCGGCGACGTCCAGGGCAGCGGCCCCGAGGCCGCCGTCGTCACCGGCCTCGCCCGGCCCTGGCTGCGCCTGCTGGCCCGGGAGGGCTTCGGCGTCGGCGAGGTCCTGGACCGGCTCAACCGGCTGCTCCTCGACGACGCGATGGAGGCCGCCGAGGCCGCCGCGCTCATGGTGGCGGCGGCGGGCGGCCAGCAGACCGCGGACACCGGGCAGTCCCGCTTCCTCTCCTTGCTGTACGGGGAACTCGTGCCGCTGCCGGACGGCGGGGTGCGCTGCACCCTGGCCAGCGCCGGCCACCCGCTGCCGCTGCTGCTGCGGCCCGACGGCGAGGTGCGCCCGGCCGCCGAGCCGCAGATGCTGCTCGGGATCTTCGACGACGTCGCCTACGAGAGCCAGAGCTTCGAGCTGGCGCCCGGCGACAGCCTGCTGTGCGTCACGGACGGCGTGACCGAGCGGCGCTCCGGGGCGCTGATGTTCGACGACGGGGACGGCCTGGCCCGCGCCCTGGCCGACTGCGCCGGTCTGTCGGCGGACGGCATCGCGGAACGGATCAAGCGGGCCGTGCACGAGTTCGCCGAGCGCCCGCCCGACGACGACCTGGCCCTGCTGGTGCTCCAGGCGGGCTGAGCGGGGGCCCGGCCGGCCCGTCAGGCCCGGCGCCCCCACCGCCTGCCGTGCCCGTTCGTGCCGGTCGTCGGGCCCTTCGTCGTGGGTCTCCGCCAGGGCGTCCGTCAGGCGCGTGCGTCATGGGCATGGCCGGACGGTTCCGGCGGGCGGGTGACAATGGCGGTATGCCTTCCGTACTGCCCGATGGTGAACCCGTGCCCGACGACGGGGCGCTGCCCCGCCACGCCCTGGAAGGCGCCGTCGGCCGGCCGCTCGGCTTCTACCTGCACGTGCCCTACTGCGCGAGCCGCTGCGGCTACTGCGACTTCAACACCTACACCGCGACCGAGCTGCGCGGCTCCGGCGGCGCGCTGGCCTCCCGGGACAACTACGCCGCCCATCTGATCGCCGAGGTCCGCCGGGCCCGCGAGGTCCTGGGGGACGACCCGCGCCCGGTCCGCACGGTCTTCGTCGGCGGGGGCACGCCGACCCTGCTGGCCGCCGCCGACCTGGTCCGGATGCTGGCGGCGGTCCGCGACGAGTTCGGTCTGGCGGACGACGCCGAGATCACCACCGAGGCCAACCCGGAATCCGTCGGTCCGGCGTATCTCGCGGAACTGCGGGAGGGCGGCTTCAACCGGATCTCCTTCGGCATGCAGAGCGCCCGGCGGCACGTGCTGAAGGTCCTGGACCGCACGCACACCCCCGGACGGCCGGAGGAGTGCGTCGCGGAGGCGCGCGCGGCGGGCTTCGAGCACGTCAACCTCGATCTGATCTACGGCACCCCCGGCGAGTCCGACGACGACTGGCGGGCCTCGCTGGAAGCCGCGATCGGGGCCGGCCCGGACCATGTGTCCGCGTACGCGCTGATCGTCGAGGAGGGCACCGGGCTGGCCCGCCGCATCCGGCGCGGCGAGGTCCCGATGACCGACGACGACGTCCACGCGGACCGCTATCTGATCGCGGACGAGGCGATGACCGCGGCGGGCTTCTCCTGGTACGAGGTGTCGAACTGGGCCCGCACCCCCGAGGGTCGCTGCCTGCACAACGAGCTGTACTGGCGCGGGGCCGACTGGTGGGGCGCCGGCCCCGGGGCGCACAGCCATGTCGGCGGCGTGCGCTGGTGGAACGTGAAGCACCCGGGGGCGTACGCGCAGGCGCTGGCCGAGGGGCGCTCGCCCGGCGCCGGCCGCGAGATCCTCTCCGCCGAGGACCGGCGGGTCGAACGGATCCTGCTGGAACTGCGCCTGGTGGACGGCTGCCCGCTCGACCTGCTGAAGCCGGCGGGGCTGGCCGCGGCGGGCCGCGCGGTCGAGGACGGGCTGCTGGAGCCCGGGCCGTACGGGGAGGGGCGGGCGGTGCTCACCCTGCGCGGGCGGCTGCTGGCCGACGCGGTGGTGCGGGACCTGGTGGACTGAGAACCCGGCGGACCGGGGCCCGCTGAACCGAGGGCCGTGGAGCGGGCGACCGGCGGCCGGCCGGGGCGAGGGCGCGACCGGCGGCGGGCGAGGGTGCGACCGGCGGCGGGCCCCGCCGCCCGCCCGCTCCCGCCGATCAGCCGCCGGAGGGGCCGGATTCCGGCGCCGTCACGAAGTCGATCAGGTGTTCCACCGAGCCCAGCAGGGACGGTTCCAGGTCCCGGTACGAGCGCACCGAGGAGAGGATGCGCTGCCAGGCCGCGCCGGTGTTCTCCTCCCAGCCCAGCGCCCGGCACACACCGGTCTTCCAGTCCTGGCCGCGCGGCACCGCCGGCCAGGCGGCGATGCCGACGGACGACGGCTTCACCGCCTCCCACACGTCGATGTAGGGGTGGCCGACCACCAGCACGTCCGCGTCCGAGACCTGTTCCGCGATCCGGGACTCCTTGGAACCGGGGACCAGATGGTCCACCAGCACCCCGAGCCGGGCGTCCGGGCCGGGGGAGAACTCGCGCACGACGGCCGGGAGGTCGTCGACGCCCTCCAGGTACTCCACGACCACGCCCTCGATCCGCAGGTCGTCGCCCCAGACCCGCTCGACCAGTTCCGCGTCGTGCCGGCCCTCCACATAGATCCGGCCCGCCCGTGCCACCCGGGCCCGCGCGCCGGGGAGCGCGACGGACCCCGAGGCCGTGCGCGCCGGGCGCGCGGGAGCGGCGGACCGCGCCGGGCGCACCAGCGTGACCACCTTGCCCTCCAGCAGGAAACCGCGTGGCTCCATCGGGAACACCCGGTGCTTGCCGAAACGGTCCTCCAGGGTCACCGTCGGCCCCTGGGCCGTCTTCTCGCAGCGGATCACCGCACCGCAGAACCCGGTGGAGACCTCCTCCACGACCAGATCGGCTTCGGCGGGGACCTCGGGAACGGGGGCGGACCGCTTCCATGGCGGGGTCAGGTCCGGCTGGTAGCTGCGCATCGGACGACGATAGGACGCGAACGGCCCGCGACACGCCGAGGGGGCCGCCCACCGCCCCCTCAGACGGCGTGGACCCCGCCGCTCCCCGGACCGCCGGACGTCCCGTGCGCCGCCGCCAGCCGGTCGCGCTGGGCCCGGACGAACGCCGCGTCCACCACCGCCCCGTGTCCCGGCACGTAGACCGCGTCCCCGCCGCCCAGCGCCAGCAGCCGGTCCAGCGAGGCCGGCCAGCGGGACGGGACCGCGTCCGGGCCCGCCTGCGGCTCGCCGGACTCCTCGACCAGATCGCCGCAGAGCACCACGGCGGGGGAGCCGGGCACGACCGCCACCAGGTCGTGGCCGCTGTGCGCCGGACCCAGGTCCGCCAGCAGCACCCGGCGGCCGCCGCCCAGATCGAGCGTCTGTTCGTCGTGCACCTCGTGGCGCGGCGTCACCAGCGCGTCGGCGGCCGCCGACGCGTCGGCCTCCGGCACCCCGTGGCGCACCGCGTCGGCGCGGAGCTCCGCCGCCCCGGACCGCAGCAGCTCCGCCAGGCCGGCCGCCCCGTACACCTCGGCGTCCGGGAACGCCGCGGCGCCCAGCACATGGTCGAAATGCGGATGGCCGAGTGCGACATGCGTCACGTCCCGGCCCAGCAGCGCCCGCGCCTGGTCCCGGATCTCCGCGCCCTCGCGGAGCGTCGACCCGGTGTCGTAGAGCAGCACCCCGTCCGCCCCGGCCACCAGCGCGACGGTCGCGTCCCACCCGGGAAGGCGGCGCCGGCCCAGACCGTGACCGAGTCGCTCCCAGCCGAACTCTTCCCAACAGGCGTCCATGCCGCAACGCTATCGGCAGCGGCCGTGCGGTCCCGCGACCGCGGCCGGTCGCCCTTGCTAGGTCCCCGGTCGGCCGCCGTACACTGACCGGGGGATTGCTGGCACTCGCGCCGACAGAGTGCCAGGCGGTTCCCGGGGAAGGAACCGGGCACGGCCGGGAACGCCGTCGAAACCACCTACTGGAGGTGCGCGCGATGCTCAGCGAACGCAGACTCGAAGTGCTGCGCGCCATCGTCCAGGACTACGTGGGCACCGAGGAGCCCGTCGGGTCCAAGGCGCTCACCGAGCGGCACAAGCTGGGGGTCTCCCCGGCCACCGTGCGCAACGACATGGCGGTGCTGGAGGACGAGGGCTTCATCGCCCAGCCCCATACCAGCGCCGGACGCATCCCGACGGACAAGGGCTACCGGCTCTTCGTGGACCGGCTCGCGGGCGTCAAGCCGCTCTCGTCGCCGGAGCGCCGCGCCATCCATCACTTCCTGGACGGCGCGGTCGACCTCGACGACGTGGTCAGCCGCACCGTGCGGCTGCTCGCGCAGCTGACCCGGCAGGTCGCCATCGTGCAGTACCCCTCGCTGACCCGTTCGACGGTGCGGCACGTGGAACTGCTGTCGCTGGCGCCCGCCCGGCTGATGCTCGTGCTGATCACGGACACCGGCCGGGTCGAACAGCGCATGATCGACTGCCCCGCCCCGCTGGGCGAGACGGTCCTCGCCGACCTGCGGGCCCGTCTCAACAGCCGGGTCGTCGGACGGCGCTTCTCGGACGTCCCGCACCTGGTGCAGGACCTGCCGGAATCCTTCGAGAGCGAGGACCGGGGGACCGTGTCCACCGTGCTCTCCACCCTGCTCGAAACCCTGGTCGAGGACACGGAGGAGCGCCTGATGATCGGCGGCACCTCCAACCTCACCCGCTTCGGGCACGACTTCCCCGTGATGATCCGGCCGGTGCTGGAGGCGCTGGAGGAACAGGTCGTGCTGCTGAAGCTGCTCGGCGAGGCCACGGACTCGGGCATGACCGTACGCATCGGGCACGAGAACGCCCACGAAGGGCTCAACTCCACGTCCGTCGTCACAGTCGGCTACGGTTCTGGCGGCGAGGCGGTCGCCAAACTCGGCGTGGTCGGACCGACCCGCATGGACTACCCCGGAACGATGGGAGCGGTACGCGCAGTGGCACGTTACGTCGGACAGATCCTGGCGGAGTCGTAAGTGGCCACCGACTACTACGCCGTACTCGGCGTACGCCGCGACGCGTCCCAGGACGAGATCAAGAAGGCATTCCGGAGGCTCGCCCGCGAGCTGCACCCGGATGTGAATCCCGATCCGAAGACCCAGGAGCGGTTCAAGGAGATCAACGCCGCCTACGAGGTGCTGTCGGACCCGCAGAAGAAGCAGGTCTACGACCTCGGCGGCGACCCGCTCTCCGCCTCCGGCGGCGGTGGCGGCGCGGGCGGCTTCGGACAGGGCGGCTTCGGCAACTTCTCCGACATCATGGACGCGTTCTTCGGAACCTCGTCGCAGCGCGGGCCCCGCTCGCGCACCCGGCGCGGCCAGGACGCCATGATCCGGCTGGAGGTCGACCTCGCGGAGGCCGCGTTCGGCACCACCAAGGACATCCAGGTCGACACGGCCGTCGTCTGCACCACGTGCAGCGGGGAGGGCGCCGCCCCCGGCACCTCCGCCCAGACCTGTGACATGTGCCGCGGCCGCGGCGAGGTCTCCCAGGTCACCCGGTCCTTCCTGGGCCAGGTCATGACCTCGCGGCCCTGCCCGCAGTGCCAGGGCTTCGGCACGGTCGTGCCGACCCCCTGCCCGGAGTGCGCCGGGGACGGCCGCATCCGGTCGCGCCGCACGCTCACCGTGAAGATCCCCGCCGGCGTCGACAACGGCACCCGCATCCAGCTCGCGGGCGAGGGCGAGGTCGGCCCCGGCGGCGGCCCGGCCGGCGACCTGTACGTGGAGATCCACGAGCTGGCGCACCCGGTGTTCCAGCGCCGCGGCGACGACCTGCACTGCACCGTCACCATCCCCATGACGGCGGGCGCGCTCGGCACCAAGGTGCCGCTGGAGACGCTCGACGGCCTGGAGGAGGTCGACATCCGGCCCGGCACCCAGTCCGGCCAGTCGGTCCCGCTGCACGGACGCGGCATCACCCATCTGAGAGGCGGCGGACGCGGCGACCTGGTCGTGCACGTCGAGGTGATGACCCCGACGAAGCTCGACGCGGAGCAGGAGCGGCTCCTGCGCGAGCTGGCGAAGATGCGCGGCGAGGAACGGCCCACCGGCCAGTTCCAGCCCGGCCAGCAGGGCCTGTTCTCCCGGCTGAAGGACGCCTTCAACGGCCGCTGACCGGCCGCGACGCACCACTGCCCGGCCGCGGGGCCGGCCCGCTCGACGGGCCCGCGCCGCGGCCGGCGGCCGACCGGACCGCAGGCCGCGCACGCGGGGGCGTGCCGGACGTGACACGATGCGGTCATGTCATCCGTGTTGACCGATCTCTGCCGGTATCCGATCGTGCAGGCCCCGATGGCGGGCGGCGCCTCCGGGCCGCAACTCGCCGCCGCCGTCTCGGAGGCCGGGGGACTGGGCTTCCTCGCCGCCGGATACAAGACGGCCGACGGCATGTACCACGAGATCAAGCAGCTGCGCGCGCTGACCGGGCGGCCCTTCGGCGTCAATCTCTTCATGCCGCAGCCCGCCCTCGCCGACCCGGGCGCCGTCGACGTGTACCGGCACCAGCTCGCCGGCGAGGCCGCCTGGTACGAGACGCCGCTGGGCGACCCGGACGCCGTCGGCGGCGACGACGGCTACGAGGCCAAGCTCGCCGTCCTGCTGGACGACCCGGTGCCGGCCGTCTCGTTCACCTTCGGCTGCCCGACCCGCGACACCCTCGACGCGCTCGCCGGCGTCGGCACGTACACCGTCGTCACCGTGACCACGCCCGAGGAGGCCCAGGCCGCCCGCTGGGCGGGCGCCGACGCGGTCTGCGTCCAGGGCGTGGAGGCGGGCGGCCACCAGTCCACCCACCGCGACGACCCGCTGGCCGACGGCACCGGCATCGGCCTGCTCTCCCTGGTGGCGCAGGTCCGCGAGACCGTGGACCTGCCGATCGTCGCCGCGGGCGGGCTGATGCGCGGCTCCCAGATCGCCGCCGTGCTCGCCGTGGGCGCGCAGGCGGCGCAGCTGGGCACGGCGTTCCTGGTCTGCCCCGAGTCCGGGGCGAACCCGCTGCACAAGCAGGCGCTGACCAACCCGCTGTTCGCGGGGACCGCCCTGACCCGGGCGTTCTCCGGCCGCCCCGCCCGCGGCCTGGTCAACCGCTTCATCCGCGAGCACGGGCCGTACGCCCCCGCCGCCTACCCCCAGATCCACTACCTGACCGCCGGACTGCGCAAGGCGGCGGCCGCGTCCGGGGACGCCCAGGGCATGGCCCTGTGGGCCGGGCAGGGCCACCGGATGGCCCGCGAGCTGGCCGCCGGACGCCTGGTCGACCTGCTCGTCGAGGAACTGGACGCCGCCCGGACGGCACTGGACGCGGGGAGGGCGCGGTGACCGCACCGGTCTTCGTCGTCGAACGGGTCCCCGAGGGGCCCGAGTTCGTCCTGGACGGGCCCGAGGGACGGCACGCCGTCTCGGTGAAGCGGCTGCGGCCCGGCGAGGACGTCGTGCTGACGGACGGCCAGGGACACTGGGCCGAAGGCGTCGTCGGCGCCGCCGAGGGCAAGGACCGGCTCCTCGTCACCGACCTGTCCGGCGTCCACGAGGAACCCCGGCCGGAGCCCCGGATCACCGTCGTCCAGGCCCTGCCCAAGGGCGACCGGGGCGAGGTCGCCGTGGAGACGATGACGGAGACCGGCGTCGACGTGATCGTGCCCTGGCAGGCCTCCCGCTGCATCACCCAGTGGAAGGGCGAGCGCGGCCTCAAGTCCCTCGCGAAATGGCGCAACACCGCCCGGGAGGCGGGCAAGCAGTCGCGCCGGGTGCGCTTCCCCGAGGTGGCCGACACGCTGACGACCAAACAGGTCGCCGCGCTCCTGGGCACGGCCGGCTTCGCCGCCGTCCTGCACGAGGACCGCGACTACGCCGGCGAACCGCTGGCCGCCGTGCAACTCCCCGCCCAGGGCGAGATCGTGCTCGTCGTCGGCCCCGAGGGCGGTGTCTCGCCGGACGAGCTCGCCGTCTTCACCGAGGCCGGCGCCCGCGTCTGCCGCCTCGGCGCGAGCGTGCTGCGCACCTCCACCGCCGGCACCGCGGCGACGGCCCTGCTGATGGGGCGCACCGGCCGCTGGGCGTGAGCGCCCTCCCGCGCGCCGGTACCACCCCCGAAGTCGCCCGCAAGCCGTCTACCGTCCCACGGGAGAACGGTGAGAAGCTGCCCGTATGGGGACAACAAGGGCATGGCGCCGCCATGGAATCCGTCGTTTTCTGGCCGCGTCCGCGCTCACGGGCGCGGCGGTCGCCGGGATCGTCGCCTGTGACCCGGCAGGTGGCCTGAACTCCGCGTCCATCGCCGTCACCACCGACCGCACCGGCACCAGCGCCCTGCGGAGCAACGGCGTCGACGTCCGCTGGCTGAGCTGCTCGGCCGGCGTCGACGGCGTCCCGGGGGGCGGGGCGGCGAACGCCTCGCCCGCCTTCTCCGCGCCCCGCTCCGGGCACGTCGACTGCACCGGGAGGACCGCCGACGGCCAGGACGTCACGATCAGCGGCAGCGTGACCCAGGCGCTCGACGGGCGGTGCGTGCGCGGCGACCTGACCGCGCGGGCCGGCGGCAGGGACGTGTTCCGGACGGATGTGCTCGGCGACTGCCACGCCCGGCCGACGTTCGGCGTGGCCCGCCCGCCCCGGGACATCGGCCACGGCGGCGCCCGGCCCGCCGTCACCGTCACCGTCACGGTGACCGAAACGCCCTGGGACAAGTGAGCGCCGCGGCCTCGGGCGTCCGACGGACTCCGGCCAACCCGGTACCGCGGGACACGCCCGCGGCCTAGGGTGATCGGTGTGACGCAGTCTGCCTACCTCCGATACCCCCATGTCCAGGGCGATCTGATCGCCTTCACCGCCGAGGACGACGTCTGGCTGGCACCGCTGGACGGCGGCCGCGCCTGGCGCGTCAGCGCCGACAACCGGCCCGTCACCCAGCCGCGGATATCCCCGGACGGAACCCGCATCGCCTGGACCTCCACCCGGGACGGGGCCCCCGAGGTGCACGTCGCACCCGTCGACGGCGGCCCCTCCCGGCGACTCACCTACTGGGGCGACGCCCGTACCTCCGTGCGGGGCTGGACGCCGGAGGGCGACGTCCTGGCCATCAGCACCCATGGGCAGGCGTCGCTGCGCCGCAGCTGGGCCAGGGCCGTTCCGGTCGACGGAGGACCCGCCCGGACCCTCCCGTACGGACCGGTCGGCTCCGTCGCGTACGGGCCCGGCGGACGGGTCCTGCTGCTCTCGGCCACCATGGGGCGCGAGGCCGCCGCCTGGAAGCGCTACCGGGGCGGCACCGCGGGCAAGTTGTGGATCGAACGGGACGAGCGGCCGGAAACGGCCGACGGACCGGCGGAGTTCATACGGATCCACGCGGACCTCGACGGCAACATCGAGGCCCCGATGTGGGTGGGCGAGCGCATCGCGTTCCTCTCCGACCACGAGGGCGTCGGCGCCGTCTACTCCTCCCTCCCCGACGGCTCGGACCTGCGCCGCCACACCGGCGTCGACGGCTTCTACGCCCGCCACGCCACCACCGACGGCACCCGCGTCTGCTACGCCTCGGCCGGCGAGCTCCGGCTCCTGGACGACCTGGAGGGGGCCGAGCCGCGCCGCCTCGACATCCGGCTCGGCGGCCAGCGCGCCGACCTCCAGCCGCACCCGGTGCACGCCGGCGGCCACCTGGAGACCGCGTCCCCCGACCGCACCGGACGCGGCAGCGCGGTCGCCACCCGGGGCGCCGTCCACTGGGTCACCCACCGCGACGGCCCGGTCCGCGCCCTCGCCGCCGAACCCGGTGTCCGGGCCCGGATGCCCCGCACCTTCCAGGCCGAGGGCGAGCAGCACGTCGTCTGGGTCACCGACGCCGAGGGCGAGGACGCCCTGGAGTGCGCCCCCGCCACCGGCGCCGCACCCGGCGCGGTGCCCCGCCGCCTCGCCGCGGGCCGCCTCGGCAGGGTCCTCCGCCTCGCCGCCGCGCCGGACGGCAGCCGGTTCGCCGTCGCCGCCCACGACGGGCGGGTGCTGGTCGTCGAGCGGGAGAGCGGCGAGGTCCACGAGGTGGACCGCAGCGAACACGGCGACGCCTCCGGCCTGGTCTTCTCGCCCGACTCCAGCTGGCTCGCCTGGTCGCACCCCGGACCCGATCCGCTCCGGCAGCTCAAGCTGGCGCACCTCGCCGACCTGTCGGTGGCCGAGGCCACCCCGCTCCGCTTCCGCGACTTCGCCCCCGCGTTCACCACCGACGGCAAGCACCTGGCGTTCCTCTCCGAGCGCTCCTTCGACCCGGTCTACGACGCCCACGTCTTCGACCTGGCGTTCATCGGCGCCTGCCGCCCGTACCTGATGACGCTCGCCGCCACCACGCCCTCCCCGTTCGGGCCGCAGCGCCACGGCCGCCCGGCCGAGAAGGAGAAGGGCGGCGGGGACGGCGAGGACAACCCGACCGCGCTGCCCGTGACCCGCATCGACCTCGAAGGGCTCGCCGACCGGATCGTGCCGGTGCCCGTCGAAGCGGGCCGGTACTCCTCGCTGCGCGCCGCGAAGGACGGGCTGCTCTGGCTGAGCCACCCGGTGACCGGGGTGCTCGGCACCAGCGGCGCCACCCCCGACTCCCGGGAGCCCGAGACCGTCCTGGAGCGGTACGACCTGGAGAAGCCGCACTGCGAGGAACTCGCCTCCGACGTCAGCGGTTTCGCGGTCAGCGGCGACGGCCGGCGCCTGGTCCTGCACACCCGGGGCAAGCTGCGCGTCGTGCCGTCCGACAGCCGGGTCCCGGCCGGGGACGACGACCACGACGGCGACAACGCCGTCACCGTCGACCTCTCCCGGATCCGCCGCACCCTCGACCCGGCCGCCGAATGGCGCCAGATGTACGACGAGGCCGGGCGCATCATGCGGGACAACTTCTGGCGCCCCGACATGGGCGGCGTCGACTGGGACGGGGTCCTCGACCGCTACCGCCCGGTGCTGGAGCGCGTCGCCACCCACGACGACCTGATGGACCTGCTGTGGGAGGTGCAGGGCGAACTCGGCACCTCGCACGCCTATGTGACGCCCCCCGGCTGGTGGCGCGACGAGGCCACCCGCCAGGGGCTGCTGGGCGCGGACATCTCCCGTACGGACGAGGGCGGCTGGCGGATCGACCGCGTCCTGCCGTCCGAGACCTCCGACCCGCGGGCCCGCTCGCCGCTCGCCGCCCCCGGGGTCGCGGTGCGCGCCGGGGACACGGTCCTGGCCGTCGACGGGTGCCCGGTCGACCCCCTGACCGGGCCCGGACCGCTGCTCACCGGCTCGGCCGGCAAGCCGGTCGAGCTCACCGTCTCCCCGGTGGACGGCGGCGACCCGCGCCATGTCGTCGTGGTGCCCGTCGCCGACGAGGAGGCGCTGCGCTACCACGCCTGGGTCGCCGACCGCCGGGCGTACGTCCACGAGCGGTCCGGCGGACGCCTCGGCTACCTCCACGTCCCCGACATGGTCGGCTCGGGCTGGGCGCAGCTCCACCGCGACCTGCGCGTGGAGGTGGCCCGCGAGGGGCTGATCGTGGACGTCCGGGAGAACCGCGGCGGCCATACCTCCCAGCTGATCGTGGAGAAGCTCGCCCGGCGCATCGTCGGCTGGGACGTGCCGCGCGACATGCAGCCGTACAGCTACCCCGGGGACGCGCCGCGCGGTCCGGTGGTCGCCGTCGCCAACGAGTTCTCCGGCTCGGACGGCGACATCGTGAACGCCGCGATCAAGGCGCTGGGCATCGGTCCGGTGGTCGGCGTCCGCACCTGGGGCGGCGTGGTCGGCATCGACAGCCGGTACACCCTCGTCGACGGGACGCTGGTCACCCAGCCCAAGTACGCCTTCTGGTTCGAGAACCTCGGCTGGGGCGTGGAGAACCATGGGGTCGACCCCGACGTCGAGGTCGTGACGACGCCGCAGGACCACGCGGCGGGACGCGACCCGCAGCTGGACGAGGCGATCCGGCTCGCGCTGGCGTCACTGGCCGAGACCCCGGCCAAGCGCGCGCCCCGGCGGCCGGGGGAGTAGCGCTCCCCGCCGGACCGTGCACACGGTCCGGCCGCCGGTCCGTCGCACCGGACCGCCCGCGACCGCACCGGCCCCGCGGGCGGTCCCGGGCGCCCCGATACCATGCCGTACAACGATCGCCACCGACCGAGGAGCCGACCCCCCATGGCGGGAGAGCCGCAGCCCGACTGCCTGTTCTGCAAGATCGTCTCGGGCGACGTCCCGGCGACCATCGTCCGGGAGACCGAGACCACCGTCGCCTTCCGGGACATAAACCCCCAGGCGCCCACCCATGTCCTCGTGATCCCGCGCCTCCACCACCCGGACGCCGCCGCGCTCGCCGCCGCCGCGCCGCAGGTCGCCGCCGACGTCCTGCGCGAGGCGGGGAACGTCGCCGCCGACGAGAAGATCGTCGACACCGGGTACCGGGTCGTCTTCAACACCGGCTCCGGCGCGGGCCAGACCGTGTTCCACGCGCACGCCCACGTCCTGGGCGGCCGCGGCATGCAGTGGCCCCCCGGCTAGGCCGCGGCGGAACAGCACCGGACGAGCGCACACCGTGTCCGTACGCGAACTGGTGGTCCTCGGCACCGCCAGCCAGGTCCCGACCAGACACCGCAACCACAACGGCTATCTGCTGCGCTGGGACGGCGAGGGCATCCTCTTCGACCCCGGCGAGGGCACCCAGCGCCAGATGCTGCGGGCCGGCGTCGCCGCGCACGACATCGACCGGATCTGCGTCACGCACTTCCACGGCGACCACTCGCTGGGCCTGGCCGGGGTGATCCAGCGGATCAACCTCGACCAGGTCCCGCACCCGGTCACCGCCCACTACCCGGCGAGCGGCCGGCGCTTCTTCGAACGGCTGCGGTACGCGACCGCCTACCGCGAGACCGTCGAGCTGACCGAGGCGCCCGTCGCCGCCGACGGGGTGCTCGCCGCCACGGACGCCTACACGCTCAGCTGCCGCCGGCTCTCGCACCCCGTCGAGTCGTACGGCTACCGGCTCGTCGAACCGGACCGGCGCCGCATGCTGCCCGACCGGCTCGCGAAGCACGGCATCCGGGGGCCGGACGTCGGCCGGATCCAGCGCGAGGGCGCCCTCGGCGGCGTCACGCTCGACGAGGTCTCCGAGCACCGGCCCGGCCAGCGGTTCGCGTTCGTCATGGACACCCGGCTCTGCGACGGCGTCCACGCCCTCGCCGAGGGATGCGACCTGCTGGTCATCGAGTCGACCTTCCTCGACGAGGACGAGCGGCTCGCCACCGAGCACGGCCACCTGACCGCCGGTCAGGCGGCCCGCGTCGCCCGGGACGCGGGCGTGCGGCACCTCGTGCTGACCCACTTCTCCCAGCGGTACGACGACCCGGCCGTCTTCGAGGACCGGGCCCGCGCCGCCGGTTTCGAGGGCGAGCTGACCGTCGCCCGCGACCTCGACCGCGTCCCCGTGCCCACCCGGCGCCGCCCCTCCTGACCGGGCCCGGCCCGGGACGCCCGGCGCCGCCCCTCCCACCGGCCGCCGGGCTTAGCCTGGGACGACCGGCGCCGCACCGGCACGCCCCGGCGGCCCGCGGAACGCCGACGCCGTCCCGAACGACCGGCACCGCCCCGAACCATCGGCACCACCCCTGTGAGCGTGAAAGACCCGTGCAGCACCTCCCCAAAGCCGAGCTCCACCTCCACATCGAGGGAACCCTCGAACCCGAACTGGCCTTCGCGCTCGCGGAACGCAACGGCGTGCGCCTGCCGTACGCGGACACCGAGGAGCTCCGCCGGGCCTACCTCTTCGACGACCTGCAGAGCTTCCTCGACCTCTACTACGCCCTGATGGCGGTGCTCCGGACCGAGCGGGACTTCGAGGAACTCGCCGACGCCTACCTCGCCCGCGCCGCCGCCCAGGGCGTCCGGCACGCGGAGATCTTCTTCGACCCGCAGGCGCACACGGCCCGCGGCGTCCCGATCGGCGCCGTCGTCGAGGGGCTCGGCCGGGCGCTGGACCGCAGCGAGGAGCGGCACGGCGTCTCCACCCAGCTGATCATGTGCTTCCTGCGGGACCAGTCCGCCGAGTCGGCCCTGGAGACGCTGGAGTCCGCGAAGCCGTATCTGCGCCGGATCAGCGCCGTCGGCCTCGACTCGGCGGAGGTCGGGCACCCGCCCGCCAAGTTCCGCGAGGTGTACGAGGCGGCCGGGGCGCTCGGGCTGCGCAAGGTCGCCCACGCCGGCGAGGAAGGCCCGGCCGCGTACATCCGGGAGGCCCTGGACGTGCTCGGCGTCGAGCGCGTCGACCACGGGCTGCGCTGCATGGAGGACCCGGAGCTGGTGGAGCGACTGGTCGCGGAGCGCGTTCCGCTCACCCTCTGCCCGCTGTCCAACGTCCGGCTGCGCGCCATCGACACCCTGGAGCGGCACCCGCTGCGGGAGATGATGGCCGCCGGGCTGCTCTGCACGGTGAACTCCGACGACCCCGCCTACTTCGGCGGCTACGTCGGGGACACCTTCCACGCCGTCCACGAGGCCCTCGGCCTGGAGCGGGAGCAGCTGCGCACCCTGGCCCGCAACTCCTTCGAGGCCGCCTTCCTCGACCACGACGAGGAGCGCAGGGCCCGCTATCTGGCCGAGGTCGAGGCGTACGAATTCGACTGAGCGGGACCGGCCGCCCGGAACGCGTCCCGGGCCGGGCGCCGGCCGCGCAGCGCGGGCGGGCTGATCTCCGCGACGGCCTGCTCCGGCGCGCCGAGCTCCGGCACCGGTCCGGGCACCGCGCCGCTGCGGACGGCGAGCAGCGCGGCCGGGGCGCCGCCCCTGCGCCGCACCGCCCCCGGCAGCAGGGGGCGGCCGCCGGTGTGCAGGGCGACGGCCGTGAACGGCAGGGCGACCAGCAGCGTCACGGCGCCCAGCAGCAGGCCCATGACCGGGAATCCGGCCCGCTCGGACAGCACGCTGCCGAGCACGGGCCCGCAGGCCACCCCGACGGACGAGGCGGACCCCGCCAGGACCGCCCACCGGCCGCGCACGTCCAGGGACGCGGCCAGGCCGATCAGATAGGACAGGACCACCGGGTAGACGGTGTTCCACAGGATCTCGCCGACCGCGAACGGGCCGAGGCTCCCGGCCGACGAGCTGACCACGATGCTCGCCGCGATGACCGCGGTGCCCAGGCCGATCGGCACCGCCCGGCCCAGCCGGGCCCCCAGCACGCCGGCGCCCGTCACCCCGAGCAGGCCCGCGCCGAGCGCGACGGCGAACACCGCCCCGACCGCGACCTCGGAGAGCCCGGCCTGGTCCGAGCCGATCCGGCCGCTGACGCCCCACAGCGCGTTCTGCGCCATGGACCAGACGAGCATCCCGCCCGCCAGCACCAGCCCGGAGCGGCGGTGCGGCAGCCGGCGCGCGACGGGGGCCGCCGTCCCGCCGCGCGCCGCCCCGCCGAGCCGCGCGGTGGCGGGCCAGACCAGCAGGGCGACCACGGCGATCGACGCGAACGGCAGCCGGTGGCCGCCGCCCAGGTGCGGGATCGTCAGATAGAGGGCGCCGGCCGTCGCGGAGACGCTGAGCAGCCCCAGCGACGAGGTCCGGTGCGGGTCCTGCCGGGCGGCGATGCCCGCCGCGGCCACCGCGGTCGCCGTGCCGGAACCGAGCCCGCCGACCACCGCGCCCGCGACCACCAGCGGCACCGAGCCCGCCAGCGCCGCGCAGCCGTACCCGGCCATGGCGAGCAGCAGCCCGGTCCGGGCCGCCCGCCGCGGCCCGAACGACTCCACCCGGCCCGCCAGCGTGAACCCGGCGGTCGCCGAACTCAGCAGCAGGGCGCTGCCCACCAGACCGGCCCGGGTGGCGCCCAGGCCCAGATGGACGGAGAGCCGCCCGACGACGGTGGGGAGCAGATAGGCGGCCAGGTAACCGGCGGTGAACACGGCGACCAGGGGCCACGCGGCGCGCGGGCGCGAGGACATGGGCGTTCCAGACGAGGACATGCCGAAGACGGCAGGGAGGGGGAAGGCAGGGCGGAACAGGGTGGAGCGGGGCAATACGGGGGAAGTGGCGTGCACCTCGGCAAGAGTCGCCAACCGGGCTCGCGGCCCAATTTGTATCAACTGCTCGCGGCCCATCGAAAGCCGTCATTATGTGATCTGAGTCACAAAAGAGTTTGGGTGTGGGGCGGTCGGGTAGTCGCTTGCGTTTACGCAGGTAGGAGCCCCTGTGTCGAGGGCCGGCGCACGCCCTTCGGGAGAGACGGCGCGGACCCTGCGGCGGCGGGAGCGGATCGGGCACACTGGCCGGACCTGTGACGACCGGGAGCGCACGTGAGCAAGGACACCGCGGACATCGACCCCCTGGACGGGCTGCGCGCCCCGCAGGACCCGGCCTGCGACGTCTTCCTCACCGGCACGGTCTTCCTCGACATCATCTTCACCGGCCTGGACAGCGCCCCGGTGCGCGGCACCGAGACCTGGGCGCGCGGCATGGGCTCCAGCCCCGGCGGGGTCGCCAACATGGCCACCGCGCTGGCCCGGCTCGGGCTGCGCACCTCGCTGGCCGCGGCGTTCGGCGACGACCACTACGGGGAGTACTGCTGGGACGCCCTGGAGCACGGCGAGGGGATCGACCTGTCCATGTCGCACACCGTCCCCGGCTGGCACTCGCCGGTGACCGTGTCGATGGCGTACGAGGGCGAGCGCACCATGGTCTCGCACGGCCACGAGGCCCCGGGTCCCACGGGCGCCGCGGGGCCCGCGCACGCCGCGGCCCCCGTGCACGCGCCCGTGCACGCGCCCGGTCCCGCGGGCGCGCACGGGGCCCCGCCGCCCGCCGAGGAGCCGGTCTTCCCGTGCTGCCCGCCGCGCGCCCGGGCCGCGGTCGCCTCGCTGGCCCCCGGCCGCAGCGAGCCATGGGTGGCCGCGGCGGCCCGGAACGGCGCCCGGATCTTCGCCGACGTCGGCTGGGACGAGACCGGGCGCTGGGACCTGGACGCCCTCACGGACCTGGAGCACTGCCAGGCGTTCCTGCCCAACGCCGAGGAGGCGATGCGCTACACCCGCACCGACTGCCCGCGCGCCGCCGCCCACGCCCTGGCCGAGCGGGTGCCGCTCGCCGTGGTCACCCTGGGCGCGGAGGGCGCGTACGCGGTGGACGCGGCGACCGGGGCCGCCGCCGAGGTGCCCGCGATCGAGGTGGAGGCCCTGGACCCGACCGGTGCCGGGGACGTCTTCGTCGCCGGATTCGTCACCGGCACCCTGGCGGACTGGCCGCTGGCCGACCGCCTGGCCTTCGCCGGGCTGACCGCCGCGCTCTCGGTGCAGGAGTTCGGCGGCTCGCTCTCCGCGCCGGACTGGGACGAGATCGCCGCCTGGTGGCAGCGGGTGCGCACCTTCCCCGACCAGGACCCGGCGGCGCTGCGGCGGTACGCCTTCCTGGAGCACCTGCTGCCCGCCGCCGCCCGGCCGTGGCCGCTGCGCCGGGCCGTGCCCACGATCGGCTTCCGCCGCCCCGGGTGACTGTTCGCACGCGTGTCCGTGGCAGGCCGGGAAAAGCCCTCGGCGTCGCCCGTGCCACGTCGTAGGCTTGGTATCCGAGAGGTTGTCGATCGGCGAGAACCGCGCAACGGAGGTATGTGCAGGCCACAGGGCCGGCCCATGACGCAGACACCCATAGCTCAGACCCCCGCCCCCGAACAGGCACGAGCCCGGTTCACCGTCCCGGCCAAGCACCCGATGGTGACCGTCCTCGGCTCGGGCGACGCCCTGTTGCGCGTGATCGAGAAGGCGTTCCCGGCAGCCGACATCCACGTCCGGGGCAACGAGGTCAGCGCCGTCGGAGACGCGGCGGAAGTCGCTCTCGTCCAGCGCCTGTTCAACGAAATGATGCTGGTGCTCCGCACCGGTCAGCCGATGACGGAGGACGCAGTGGAACGCTCGATCGCCATGCTCAGGGCGAGCGAGAACGGCGAGAGGGACGGCGAGGAGACGCCGGCCGAGGTGCTCACCCAGAACATCCTCTCCAGCCGTGGTCGCACCATCCGGCCCAAGACGCTCAACCAGAAGCGGTACGTCGACGCCATCGACAAGCACACGGTCGTCTTCGGCATCGGCCCCGCGGGCACCGGCAAGACCTACCTCGCCATGGCGAAGGCGGTCCAGGCCCTGCAGTCCAAGCAGGTCAACCGGATCATCCTGACCCGCCCCGCGGTCGAGGCGGGCGAGCGCCTCGGCTTCCTGCCGGGCACCCTCTACGAGAAGATCGACCCCTATCTGCGCCCGCTCTACGACGCGCTGCACGACATGCTCGACCCCGACTCGATCCCGCGGCTGATGGCGGCGGGCACGATCGAGGTCGCCCCGCTGGCCTACATGCGCGGCCGCACGTTGAACGACGCCTTCATCATTCTCGACGAGGCGCAGAACACCAATCCCGAGCAGATGAAGATGTTCCTCACCCGGCTCGGCTTCGACTCGAAGATCGTCATCACCGGTGACGTCACCCAGGTCGACCTGCCGAACGGGACCAGGAGCGGTCTGCGCCAGGTCCAGGACATCCTGGACGGCGTCGACGACGTCCACTTCTCCCGGCTCACCTCCCACGACGTCGTCCGGCACAAGCTCGTCGGCCGTATCGTCGACGCGTACGAGAAGTACGACAGCCGAAACAGCCACCACGGGAAGTAGTCGCAGCGCACCATGTCGATCGACGTCAACAACGAGTCCGGAACCGAGGTCGACGAGCGGGCGATCCTCGACATCGCCCGCTACGCGCTCGCGCGGATGCGGATCCACCCCCTCTCCGAGCTCTCGGTGATCGTGGTGGACGCCGAGGCCATGGAGCGGCTCCACATCCAGTGGATGGACCTTCCGGGGCCGACGGACGTCATGTCCTTCCCGATGGACGAGCTGCGTCCGCCGACCAAGGACACCGAGGAGCCGCCCCAGGGGCTCCTCGGCGACATCGTGCTCTGCCCCGAGGTCGCGCGGAAGCAGGGCGAGGACGCCCCCACCCGCCACTCCATGGACGAGGAGCTCCAGCTGCTCACCGTCCACGGGGTGCTGCACCTCCTCGGATACGACCACGAGGAGCCGGACGAGAAGGCCGAGATGTTCGGCCTGCAGGCCGCGATCGTCGACGGCTGGCGCACCGAGCGGGGGCTCACCGGCCCCTCGCCCGCCCCCACGGTCTCGTGAGCGTTCCCCTCGTCCTGGGCGCCGTCCTGCTGGTCGTCGTCGGCTGGCTGGCGGCCTGCGCGGAGGCGGGCATCGCCCGCGTGTCGAGCTTCCGGGCCGCCGAGGCCGTCCGCTCCGGGCGGCGCGGCAGCCAGAAGCTGGAGCAGGTCGCGGCGGACCCGACCCGGTATCTCAACGTCGCCCTGCTGGTGCGGGTCGCCTGCGAGATGTCGGCCGGCGTCCTCGTCACCTACGCCTGCCTCCAGGAACTGCCGAGGACCTGGGAGGCGCTGGCCGTCGCCATGGCCGTGATGGTCCTCGTCTCCTACGTCGCCGTCGGCGTCTCCCCGCGCACCATCGGCCGCCAGCACCCGCTGAACACCGCCACGGCCGCGGCGTACGCGCTGCTGCCGCTGGCCAGGGTCATGGGCCCGGTCCCGCAGCTGCTGATCCTCATCGGGAACGCGCTGACCCCCGGCAAGGGGTTCCGCAAGGGCCCGTTCGCCAGCGAGGCCGAGCTGCGGGCCATGGTCGACCTGGCCGAGGCGGAGTCGCTGATCGAGGACGAGGAGCGCCGCATGGTGCACTCCGTCTTCGAGCTGGGCGACACGCTGGTGCGCGAGGTCATGGTCCCGCGCACCGACCTGGTCTGCATCGAGCGGTACAAGACGATCCGGCAGGCGCTGACCCTGGCCCTGCGCTCCGGTTTCTCCCGCATCCCGGTCACCGGGGAGAACGAGGACGACATCGTCGGCATCGTGTACCTCAAGGACCTGGTCCGCAAGACGCACATCAACCGGGAGTCGGAGGCCGACCTGGTCTCCACGGCGATGCGGCCCGCGGCGTTCGTGCCCGACACCAAGAACGCCGGCGACCTGCTGCGCGAGATGCAGCAGGAGCGCAGCCACGTCGCCGTGGTGATCGACGAGTACGGCGGCACGGCGGGCATCGTCACCATCGAGGACATCCTGGAGGAGATCGTCGGGGAGATCACCGACGAGTACGACCGGGAACTCCCGCCCGTCCAGGAGCTGGAGAACGGCTGCTACCGGGTGACCGCCCGTCTCGACATCGGGGACCTCGGCGAGCTGTTCGACCTCGGCGAGTACGACGACGAGGACGTGGAGACGGTCGGCGGGCTGCTGGCGAAGGCGCTGGGGCGGGTGCCGATCGCGGGCGCCTCGGCGGTGGTCGACCTGCCCGACGGCCGCCGCATCCGGCTCACCGCCGAGTCCACGGCGGGCCGCCGCAACAAGATCGTCACGGTGCTGGTGGAGCCCGTGGCGCCGGAGGGGGAGGGGCGGACGGAGTGACCCCGCAGCAGCTGAGGGAATTCTGCCTGGAGTTGAACGCCAGCGTCGAGGAGTTCCCGTTCGGGCCGGAGCTCTCCGTCTTCAAGGTGCTCGGCAAGATGTTCGCGCTGAGCGCGCTGGACGCGCGCCCGCTGACGGTGAACCTCAAGTGCGACCCCGACGACGCGGTGCGGCTGCGGCAGGAGTACGAGGCGGTCGCCCCGGGCTGGCACATGAACAAGCGTCACTGGAACACGGTGACGGTCCCCGGGGTGCCGGACCGGCTGCTCCGCGAACTGGTCGAGGACTCCTACGACCTGGTGGTGGCGGGGCTGCCCCGGGCCCAGCGGCTGCGGCTGGACCGGGCGTAGCGCCACGGGGGGAGGGGCGTCCGGGGCGGGGCTCGTATGCTCGGCACATGACTGAGAGCACCGGACTCGCCCCCGAGGACCAGAAGATCATCACTCTGGCGCGCAGCGCCCGCGCCCGCAACGGCGTGCCGGAGGGCGCGGCCGTCCGGGACGAGACCGGGCGGACCTATGTCGCGGGCACCGTGGGGCTGGAGTCGCTGCGGCTCAGCGCGTTGCGGACGGCCGTGGCGATGGCGGTGGCCAGCGGAGCCACCTCGCTGGAGGCGGCGGCCGTCGTCTCCGAGGCCGAGACCCCGTCGGACGAGGACCGCGCGGCGGTGCGGGACCTGGGCGGGCCGGCGACCCCGGTGCTGCTGGCCGGTCCCGACGGTGTGCTGCGGGCGAGCGTGACGGCGGGCTGACGACGGGCCGGTCCGGGGCCGCCGAGTGGTGCGGCTCCGGGTTCCGGCGGTGCGGCCCGCGGCAGGGATCTTGACAGCGTCTGATGGCCCATCAGTCGGCGCCCCCCGACGCCATTGACTTCTCTTCGGCCGACGTCGTCAATGGCCCCCTGTCGGCGCGGAAGAGCCGCTGCGCCGTGTCCCGCAGGAGGGGGCCCATGCGTCCGACCATCCGAAGATTCGCCGTACGAAGACGCCCGGACCGCAGACGCCCGGACCGCGGACGCCGCTGGGCCGCCGCGCTGGGCGTCGGCGCGCTCGTCGTGGCCGGGGGAGGGGTGCTCGCGGCTCCCGCGCAGGCCCTGGTGACGGCCTCCGTCCCGGTGAACTTCCCCACCCACTGCATCCCGCCGGCCATCGCGGGCATCCCGCCGATCGACGGGGCGACGAAGGCGGAGATCACCGTCGACAACGCCGTCCCGGAGGTGGGCGACACGGTCACGGTCACCTACACCGTCCTGGAACCGGCCGCGGGCAACCCGGTCGATCTTCCGCTGCCCGCCGACATCATGACGCCCACCGGGAAGGTCGCCGTGCGCGGCGCCCAGACCGCGGACGTGACCGTCACCGGGCCGAAGAAGAACGTCCCAGTGCCCGGCAAGGGCGCCTTCCCGTCGTTCTCGATGACCGGCACGTTCACCGTCACCGCGCCCGGCCGGATCACGCTCTCGCCCGGCGACTACAACATCCACACCAGCTACATCATGGAGCTGGACACCCCGTGCACGGTGACGGACCCGCCCGCCCCCGTCTCCGAGACGATCATCGCGACGGACGGCGGCGGCCAGGTCAACGAGCGCGCCATCCGCCTCGGGGCCGATTCCGGCAGGGCGGGCGACGCCGTCACCGTGACCGGGTCGAAGTTCACCCCCGGCGCGGACATCACGCTCGCCGGACGGGTCGGCGACCGCCAGACCGCCGACACCGCCACCGTCACGGCCGACGGCGCCGGCGGCTTCAGCGGCCGGCTCACCGTCGACGACCCGGCGACCACCGGCATCGTCGCCTACGAGGGCGGCGCCTGGGACGCGGCCAGGGGCGCCGGTCCGCAGGCGTACACCGTCACCGGGGGCGGCGGGGGCCCGGGCGCCGTCGGCAGCCAGCGGCTCGGCACCTCCGTCCGGGCGGGCACGCTGTCCATGGTCCAGGACGCGGACGGCGTCGAGCTGTCGGCAGTCGACTTCGGGCGCGGCGGCGTCTCCCGGGGCTCCCTGGCGACGGTGACGGTCGAGGACTACCGCGGCGGGCCCGCCGGCTGGTCCCTGACCGGAAAGGTCACCGACTTCCAGGGCCCGGGCGGCGCGGTCATCGGCGCGTCCGCGCTGAGCTGGACACCGGCCTGCGCGACGAAGCCGGGCAGCCCCAGCACCTGCGTGGCGGGTTCCAGAGGGCCGGTCGGCAGCGCGGGCGCCACCCTGGCGTCCACGCCGGACGCGGCGGCCACCGGCGGCGAGTTCACCGTCGACGCCCGGCTCGCGCTGAGCGTGCCGGCGTACACCGCCCCCGGCGCGTACTCCGGGGTGCTCACCCTCACCCTCGCCTGACGGGCGGGCCGGTGGCCGGGGCCGCATCCGCCCCGGCCACCGGCCACCGGCGAACCGGGCGGCGCCCCCGGCACCGGCCGGCACATGGCCGCCGCTCTCCCCCCGGCCCCGCGCGCCCGCCCTCGCCCCGGACGACCGCGCGGATCCGTCCCACGGCCGGCCCGCGCCCGTTCCCCCGCCGCTCCACGATCCCCGCCGCCCCACCACTGGTCCCACGGCCCACGACCGGGCCACGTCCGATCCGGAGGCCCCGCACCGTGCGCATGCGCAAGCCGTACGTACTCCTCCTGGCCGGCGCCCTCCTGCTGGGCGGCGCGCCCGCGGTCCACGCCGCGGACAACGGCAGCTGGTCGGTGTACCCGGCCGCCGGACAGGGCGGCCGACGCCCGTACTTCTATCTCTCCGCCGACCCCGGGGCCACCCTCCACGACCGGGTCACCGTCACCAACAAGACGGACCGGTCGCGGACCTTCCGGCTGTACCCGGCCGACGCCTACAACACCGCCCGCGACGGCGGGTTCGCCGTCCGCTCGCGGGACGAGCCCCAGCGCGCCGTCGGCGCCTGGGCCAGGGCCGGCAGCGACCGGGTCACCGTGCCCCCGCACGGGTCGGTGGGCGTCCCGGTCACCATCACCGTCCCCCGGGACGCCGAGCCCGGCGACCATCCCGGCGCGCTCGTCGCACTCGACGAGGACGTCGCACCCGCCGACGCGGGAGCCGTCGCCGTCGGCGTCCGGCAGGCGGTCGGCGCCCGGATCTACCTGCGGGTCAACGGGCCGACGCTGCCCGCGATCTCCGTGGAGGACATCCGGATCGAGCACACCCAGCCGCTGGTCCCGGGCACCGGCCGGAGCCGCGCCGTCATCTCGTACACGCTCCGCAACCGGGGCAACGTCACCCTCGCCCCCCGGGTCGCCCTCCGGGCCGAGGGCCTCTTCGGCCGCACCCTGCTCGCCCGCGACCTGAAGCGGGTCCCGTCCGAGCTGCTGCCCCGCCAGCGGGTCCGGCTGACCGAGCGGTGGGACGACGCGCCCCAGCTGGACCGGGTCGGCGTCTGGCTGACCGCGAGCGCCCGCGACACCCGCGAGTCCGCCTCCGCCCGGTACGTGGCGCTGCCCTGGCCGCTGGCCGGGGTCCTGCTGCTGGTGATCGCCGGCTCGGGCACGGGGCTGTGGCTGCGGAGCCGCCGGCGCCGGGCCCGGACCGCCCGAGCCGACGCCCGACGGGCCCGCCGCGCCCCTTGGTGCGGCGGGACCGCCGGGATCGGGGACAATGGGCGCCATGAGCGTTCGACCTGACACAGAAGCCGCCGCACAGCAGGGCGCGGACCACGCACCCCACCGGGCCGGCTTCGCCTGCTTCGTGGGCCGCCCCAACGCGGGCAAGTCCACCCTCACGAACGCTCTGGTCGGCCGGAAGGTGGCGATCACCTCCAACCGGCCCCAGACCACCCGGCACACCGTGCGCGGCATCGTGCACCGCGAGGACGCGCAGCTGGTCCTGGTCGACACGCCCGGCCTCCACAAGCCGCGCACGCTGCTGGGCGAGCGGCTCAACGACGTCGTGCGGACCACCTGGGCCGAGGTCGACGTCATCGGCTTCTGCCTGCCCGCCGACCAGAAGCTCGGCCCCGGCGACCGGTTCATCGCCAAGGAACTCGCGGGCATCAGGAAGACCCCGAAGATCGCCATCGTCACCAAGACCGACCTCGTCGACTCCAAGCAGCTCGCCGAACAGCTCCTCGCCGTCTCCCGTCTCGCCGAGGAACTCGGCTTCGAATGGGCCGAGATCGTCCCGGTCTCGGCGGTCAAGGACAACCAGGTCGGTCTGCTGGCCGATCTGATCGCCCCGCTGCTCCCGGAGAGTCCCCCGCTCTACCCGGAGGGCGACCTCACCGACGAGCCCGAGATGGTCATGGTCGCGGAGCTGATCCGGGAGGCCGCGCTGGAAGGCGTGCGCGACGAGCTGCCGCACTCCATCGCCGTCGTCGTCGAGGAGATGCTGCCCCGGGAGAACCGCCCGGCGGACCGGCCGCTGCTCGACATCCACGCCAACGTCTACATCGAGCGCCCCAGCCAGAAGGGCATCATCATCGGCCCGAAGGGCAGGCGGCTGAAGGAAGTCGGCACGAAGTCCCGCAAGCACATCGAGGCGCTGCTGGGCACGCCCGTCTTCCTGGACCTGCACGTGAAGGTCGCCAAGGACTGGCAGCGCGACCCCAAGCAGCTGCGCAAGCTGGGCTTCTGAGCTCGGCCCGGTACGGGACCCGCCCGGACCCGCGGGGCCGGCCGGTCCCGTACCGGACCCGCCCGGTCCCGTCAGGACTCGTCGGGCTCCCGTCCGCCGGCCGCGCGTCCGCCCGGGCGCGTCACGCGCCCTCCTTGAGGACGCGCGAGACCAGGGCGCGCTGCTCGTCGGTCAGCCGGGGATCCGCGCAGTGCACCGTGCGGCCGTCCACCGTGATCCGGTACTGGAAGCCGTCCGGCACCCCCCGGGGCGGGGCCCCGTGGCCCGCGGCGAGCGCCGACTCGGCCAACGCCTCCCACTCTGCGGCGTCGGGCCGCCCGGAGGTGTCCACCTCGCCCCGGCGTGCGACACCGGCGAAGCCGCCGGTCCTGCTGACCTGAATCCGCATGCGGTAGTCCTCCATCGCCGGACGGGCCCGGGCACGGGCCCGAGCGCGCTAAGCGGTCGGCACGCCCACCTCCGACCACGCCTTCAGCACCGCTTCGGTCACGTCGCCCTCGCCGAAGCGGTCACGGGCCGCTGTCACCGTCAGCCTGGCGAAGTCCGTGAAGTCCGCGTCCACCTCCAGCCGGCCGCCCGTGAGCACATCGAACCAGATCTGCCCGGCCCGTTCCCAGGCCTTGCCGCCGAGCGCCGTGGCCAGCAGGCAGAACGCCCGGTTCGGAATGCCGGAGTTGAGGTGCACACCGCCGTTGTCCTGGCTGGTGTGGACGTAGTCCTCCATCTTCCCGGGCTGCGGGTCCTTGCCGAGCACGTCGTCGTCGTACGCCGTGCCGGGCTCCTTCATCGAACGCAGCGCCACCCCCTGCACCCCGGGGGCCAGCAGCCCGGCGCCGATCAGCCAGTCCGCCTGGTCGGCGGTCTGGTCCAGCGAGTACTGCTTCACCAGCGAGCCGAAGACGTCGGACACCGATTCGTTGAGCGCGCCGGACTGGCCGTAGTAGCTCAGATTGGCGGTGTACTGGGTCAGGCCGTGCGTCAGCTCATGGGCGACCACGTCGATGGGCAGCGTGAAGTCCAGGAAGATCTCGCCGTCGCCGTCGCCGAACACCATCTGCTCGCCGTCGAAGAAGGCGTTGTTGTACTTCTCGTCGTAGTGGACGGAACCGATCAGCGGCAACCCGTCGCCGTCGATCGAACGACGGCCGTACGCCTTGAACAGGAGCTCGAAGGTGGCGCCGAGCCCCGCGTACGCGCGGTTGACGCTCGCGTCCTGCGTCGGCGCCTCCCCCTCGGAGCGGACCTTGGTGCCGGGCAGCTGCGTCCTGTGCCGGCAGTCGTACAGCGTCCGGTCGGGCGTGTCGGAGGGCTCGCCGCCGCTCGCCCGCGAGCCGGACAGGGGAACGGCCGTCGCCGTCTGGCGGCGGGTGCGGCGGGCGGCGTCGCTCTCCAGGGTGCGGCGGGCGGCCCCGGCCAGATCGGGGTTGTCCGAACGCGAGAGCTTGTCGAGGACATGGGGCGGCACGATGGTGCAGAAGACGGGGCGGAACCCGTGCTGAGACTGAGGCTGCATACACCCGACTGTGGCACCAGGTAACTGACTTGTCACCGGTTGCGACGAGGATTGGCGAAATGGAGTGATCGGTCACGCCTGAGGGTTTTGGGCGCCCGGTCCCGCATACTGATACGGGACGGACGCATCAGGCGCCTCTCGGTTAACCTCGTCGCATCATGCGTTTCGGGCTGCTTCTTCTTAGCTGCCGCGGCGAGGGCCTGTAGTCGTAGGCCGACCCCCTCCCCGCGGAGTCTGGCGTTGCAGCGAAACCGTCGGCCGTCCCCCCTGGTCGGATCCCGAGGAGCCCGTACGCCATGACCACCGCACAGCCCGCGCCGACGCCCGCCGCCGGACGCCCGACGCCGATCACCAACGCCACCCACCTGCAGAAGCCGTCCGGGATGCCGGTCCACAAGTACGGCCGCTACGAGGCCGTCGACATCCCCGACCGCACGTGGCCGGACAAGCGGATCACCGTGGCGCCCCGCTGGCTCTCCACCGACCTGCGCGACGGCAACCAGGCCCTGATCGACCCGATGTCCCCGGCCCGCAAGCGCGAGATGTTCGACCTGCTCGTACGCATGGGCTACAAGGAGATCGAGGTCGGCTTCCCGTCCTCCGGCGAGACCGACTTCGCGTTCGTCCGCTCCATCATCGAAGAGGGCGCGATCCCCGAGGACGTCACGATCTCCGTCCTGACGCAGGCCCGCGAGGACCTGATCGAGCGGACCGTCGAGTCCCTGATCGGCGCCCGCCGCGCCACCGTGCACCTCTACAACGCCACCGCCCCCACCTTCCGCCGGGTCGTCTTCCGCGGCTCCAAGGACGACATCAAGCAGATCGCGGTGGACGGCACGCGGCTGGTCATGGAGTACGCCGAGAAGCTGCTGGGCCCGGAGACGGTCTTCGGCTACCAGTACAGCCCGGAGATCTTCACCGACACCGAGCTGGACTTCGCCCTGGAGGTCTGCGAGGCGGTCTGCGACGTCTGGCAGCCCGAGGAGGGCCGCGAGATCATCCTCAACCTGCCCGCCACCGTGGAGCGTTCGACCCCGTCCACGCACGCCGACCGGTTCGAGTGGATGTCGCGGAACCTGACCCGCCGCGAGCACATCTGCCTGTCAGCCCACCCGCACAACGACCGCGGCACCGCCGTGGCAGCCGCCGAACTGGCCGTCATGGCCGGCGCGGACCGGATCGAGGGCTGCCTGTTCGGCCAGGGCGAGCGCACCGGCAACGTCGACCTGGTCACCCTGGGCATGAACCTGTTCTCCCAGGGCGTCGACCCGCAGATCGACTTCTCGCAGATCGACGAGATCCGCCGCACCAGCGAGTACTGCAACCAGATGGAGGTCCACCCGCGCCACCCCTACGCGGGCGACCTGGTCTACACCGCCTTCTCCGGCTCCCACCAGGACGCCATCAAGAAGGGCTTCGACGCCATGGAGGCCGACGCGGCCGCCCGGGGCAGGACCGTCGACGAGATCGAGTGGGCGGTGCCGTACCTGCCGATCGACCCGAAGGACGTCGGCCGCAGCTACGAGGCCGTCATCCGGGTCAACTCGCAGTCCGGCAAGGGCGGCATCGCGTACGTCCTGAAGAACGACCACAAGCTGGACCTGCCGCGCCGGATGCAGATCGAGTTCTCCCGGATCATTCAGGCCAAGACCGACGCCGAGGGCGGCGAGGTCACCCCGGCGCAGATCTGGTCCGTGTTCCAGGACGAGTACCTGCCCAACCCCGAGAACCCCTGGGGGCGCGTGCAGATCCGCTCCGGCCAGACCACCACCGGCTCCGACGGCCAGGACACCATCACCGTCGAGGCGACCGTGGACGGCGCCGACACCGTGCTGACCGGCACCGGCAACGGACCGATCTCCGCGTTCTTCGAGGCGCTGCAGGCCATCGGCATCGACGCCCGGCTCCTGGACTACACCGAGCACACCATGAGCGAGGGCGCCAGCTCCCAGGCCGCCTCGTACATCGAGTGCGCCATCGACGGACGGGTGCTGTGGGGCATCGGCATCGACGCCAACACCACCCGCGCCTCGCTGAAGGCGGTCGTCTCCGCCGTCAACCGCTCGGGCCGCTGACCCGGCGCCCGCCGAGCACCCGGAGCCGCGATACGGCCGCGAACCCCGCCCCCGCCCGCCGGGGGCGGGGTTCGGCCATCTCCGGGGTTGTGACGATCGGGGTGCTGACGCCACCGCGCGACTGTGGTTAACATCACGTCCCACACGGCAATGTCGCCGGAGAGGGCGCCTCCCGTGCCCTGAGGGCCACGGGGGAGTTACGGAGGTGTACGACGTGCGGTCAGCCCTGGGACAACGCGCCATGAAGCTGCGCATCTGCGGCATCCGCACCGTCTGGGACACCGTCGGCGACGGCGAGTTCTTCTGCCCCGGCTGCGGCGGAGACCGCAACTACCGCCGGCTCACCGGACGCCGCCGCTTCGCCGTGCTCGGCGTGCCGATGCTGCGCCGCGGCACCACCGGCCCCGTCGTCGAGTGCGCCGCCTGCCGGGGGCGCTTCGACACCGACGTGCTCGACCACCCCACCACCACCCGGCTCTCCGCGATGCTCCGGGACGCCGTCCACACCGTCGCCCTCGGCGTCCTCGCGGCCGGCGGCACCACCTCCCGCACGGTGCTGCGGACCGCCGCCGACACCGTGCGCGGCGCCGGCTTCGCCGACTGCACCGAGGAGCAGCTGTCCACCGTCGTCGAGGTCCTCTCCGCCGACATCGGCCACGGTTCCGCCGTCGACCCGGCGGCCGAGGCGTGCGGCGCCGCCCTCGCCATCGAGCTGCACGAGGCGCTGGAGCCGCTGGCCCCGCACCTGGCCCCCGCCGGGCGCGAGGCGATCCTCCTCCAGGGCGCCAGGATCGCCCTCGCCGACGGGCCGTACGGCGCCTCCGAGCGCGAGGTGCTGACCACCGTCGGCGGAGCGCTGCGGATCTGCGCCGTGGACACCGCACGGCTGCTGGCCGCGGCGGCCCGCGCCCCCTTCTGAGCGCCCCGCCGCCCGGCGCCCGCCGGTTCCGGACCGTGCCCGCGCGGCCGCCGTCGGGAGCGCGGTCCGGGGCGTGCGGTCGGGGACGTGCGGTCCGGGGCGCGCGGTCGGGCGGGCCGCTCCCGTGCCGGACAATGGACGCATGAGCTTGTTCCGGGACGACGGCGTGGTGCTGCGCACGCAGAAGCTGGGCGAGGCCGACCGGATCATCACGATCCTCACCCGCGGCCACGGACGGGTGCGGGCCGTCGCGCGCGGGGTGCGGCGCACCAAGTCCAAGTTCGGCGCCCGGCTGGAGCCCTTCTCCCACGTCGACGTGCAGTTCTTCGCCCGGGGCGGCGAACTCGTCGGCCGCGGTCTGCCGCTCTGCACCCAGAGCGAGACGATCGCCCCGTACGGCGGCGGCATCGTCACCGACTACGCCCGCTACACCGCGGGCACCGCGATGCTGGAGACCGCCGAGCGGTTCACCGACCACGAGGGCGAGCCCGCGGTCCAGCAGTACCTGCTGCTCGTCGGCGGGCTGCGCACCCTGGCCCGCGGCGAGCACGAACCGCACCTCGTCCTCGACGCCTTCCTGCTGCGCTCGCTCGCCGTCAACGGCTACGCGCCCAGCTTCGAGGACTGCGCGCGCTGCGGGATGCCGGGGCCGAACCGGTTCTTCTCCGTCGCCGCGGGCGGCATCGTATGCGGCGACTGCCGGGTGCCCGGAAGCGTCGTACCCTCGACCGAGGCCGTCGGCCTGCTGAGCGCGCTGCTCACCGGCGACTGGGCGACGGCGGACGCGTGCGAGGCACGCCATGTCAGGGAGGGCAGCGGACTGGTGTCCGCCTATCTGCACTGGCATCTGGAGCGCGGACTGCGCTCACTGCGGTACGTAGAGAAGTGACACAGGCGGATCAGGCACGGATCCGGCATGGATCAGGCACAGGGAGCGAGACAGTTCATGGCAGTACGCGGGATGCTGGGCGGCCGTAACCGACGCGACTACAAGACCCCGGAGCCGCACCCCTCCGGCGCCACGCCCCCGAGGATCCCCGGTGAGCTGGTGCCCAGGCACGTGGCCATCGTGATGGACGGCAACGGCCGCTGGGCCAAGGAGCGCGGCCTTCCCCGCACGGAGGGGCACAAGGTCGGCGAGGGCGTCGTCATGGACGTCCTCAAGGGCTGCATCGAGATGGGCGTCAAGAACCTCTCGCTGTACGCCTTCTCCACCGAGAACTGGAAGCGGTCTCCGGAGGAGGTGAAGTTCCTGATGAACTTCAACCGGGACGTGATCCGCCGCCGCCGCGACGAGATGGACGAGCTGGGCATCCGCATCCGCTGGGTGGGGCGCATGCCGAAGCTGTGGAAGTCCGTCGTCCAGGAGCTCCAGGTCGCCCAGGAGCAGACGAAGGACAACGACCGGATGACGCTGTACTTCTGCGTCAACTACGGCGGCCGGGCCGAGATCGCGGACGCCGCGCAGCGCATCGCGCGGGACGTCGCGGCCGGGAAGCTGGACCCGTCCAAGGTCAACGAGAAGACCTTCGCGAAGTACATCTACTACCCGGACATGCCGGACGTCGACCTCTTCGTCCGCCCCAGCGGCGAGCAGCGCACCTCCAACTACCTGATCTGGCAGAGCGCCTACGCCGAGATGGTCTTCCAGGACGTGCTGTGGCCGGACTTCGACCGCCGCGACCTGTGGCGGGCCTGCCTGGAGTACGCCCAGCGGGACCGGCGGTTCGGAGGCGCGGAGGAGACGGTTCCGGCGGCGCCGAAGGGCTGAGGAAGGGGCGGCGGGTCCCGTACGGGAACGGCCCCGGCGCCGCGCCGACGGAGAACGACACGAAAGGGGGGCGACGGCCGTGCCGTCGCCCCCCTTTCGTGATCCGCCGGAGGCCGGTCAGCCCTGCTCGCCGGCGCACTCCGCGCAGGTGCCGAAGATCTCCACCGTGTGCGCCACGTTCACATAGCCGTGCTGGGCGGCGATCGACTCCGCCCACTGCTCCACCGCCGGCCCCTCGACCTCCACGGCCTTGCCGCACTTGCGGCACACCAGATGGTGGTGGTGGTCGCCGGTCGAGCAGCGCCGGTACACGGATTCGCCGTCCGAGGTGCGCAGCACGTCGACCTCGCCCGCGTCGGCCAGGGACTGAAGGGTGCGGTAGACGGTGGTCAGCCCCACCGAGTCGCCGCGGTGCCTCAGCACGTCGTGCAGCTCCTGGGCGCTGCGGAACTCGTCCACCTCGTCGAGGGCCGCCGCGACCGCCGCCCGCTGCCGGGTCGACCGGCCGCGCACCGGGGCCGCGTTCGTTCCACTGCTCGGCGCCGTCGCCACAGCCGCCTCCTCGTGTCGCCCGTACCTGTGTCGGGCCATTGTGCCAGCCCGCCCCGGGGCCGTGGTCACACCCGGAGGTCGTCCGCCTCGGCGCGGGCGGCCGGTACTTCAAGGGTGCACTCCCCGGGCGCCTGTTCGCCGCGGCGCGCCCGCCGCCGGGCCAGCGGAGTCGCGAGCAGCGTCAGGGCGACGAAGACCACGATGGCCAGCAGCACGATCGTCGCGCCGGGCGGGACGTCCTGGTAGTACGAGGCCACGGTGCCGGCCAGGGTCACCGCCGTGCCGATCACCACCGACAGGACGAACGTCAGCCGGAACGACCGGGAGATCTGCTGCGCCGCCGCGACCGGCACCACCATCAGCGCGCTGACCAGCAGCAGCCCGACGACCCGCATCGCCACGGTGACGGTCACCGCCGCCGTCACGGCGATCAGCAGGTTCAGCGCGCGCACCGGCAGCCCGGTGACGCGGGCGAACTCCTCGTCCTGGCTGACCGCGAAGAGCTGCCGCCGCAGTCCCAGCGTCACCAGCAGCACGAAGGCGGCCAGCAGGCAGATCGCGGTGATGTCCTCGGGGGAGACCGTGGCGAGTGAGCCGAAGAGATACGAGGTGAGGTTGGCGTTGGAGCCGGTGTCGGAGAGGTTGATCAGCAGCACGCCGCCCGCCATGCCGCCGTAGAACAGCATGGCCAGCGCGATGTCGCCGCGGGTGCGTCCGTACCAGCGGATCAGCTCCATCACCACCGAACCGGCGACGGCCACCGCCGTGGCCATCCACACCGGGCTGGTGGAGAGCAGGAAGCCGAGGCCGACACCGGTCATCGCGATGTGGCCGATGCCGTCGCCCATCAGGGCCTGGCGGCGCTGGACGAGGTAGACGCCGACGGCGGGGGCGATGACGCCGACCAGGACGGCGGCGAGCAGGGCCCGCTGCATGAAGGGAGGGTCGAGGAATTCCATGATCAGCTCAGCAGTCCGGTCCGGACGGGCTCGGTGGCCGCGTGGGGGTGTACATGGTCGTGTCCGGGCAGGGCGTGCTGCCCCACCGCCTTCGGGGGCGGCCCGTCGTGCGTGACGCAGCCGTCGCGCAGCACGATCGCGCGGTCGATCAGCGGCTCCAGCGGCCCCAGCTCGTGCAGCACCAGAAGCACCGTGGCGCCGCCCGCGACCTGCTCGCGGAGCGTGGTGGCGAGGATCTCCTGGCTGGCCAGGTCGACGCCGGCCATCGGCTCGTCCATGATCAGCACCTCGGGTTCGGCGGCCAGCGCCCGGGCGATCAGCACGCGCTGGTGCTGTCCGCCGGAGAGCGCGTTCACCGAGTCCCCGGCCCGGTCGCTCAGCCCGACCAGCTCGATGGCCCGGTCCACGGCGGCCCGGTCCGCCCTGCGGAGCGGGCCCAGCCGCGTACGGGAGAGTCGCCCGGACGAGACGACCTCGCGGATCGTGGCGGGGACGCCCCCGGCGGCGGTGGTGCGCTGGGGCACGTAGCCGACGCGGGACCAGTCGCGGAAGCGGCGCAGCGGGGTGCCGAAGAGCTCGACGGAGCCGCCGGTGAGCGGGACCTGGCCGATGACGGAGCGCACGGCGGTCGACTTGCCCGAGCCGTTGGCGCCGAGCAGGGCGACGACCTCGCCGCGGCGGACGGTCAGGTCGACGCCGCGCAGCACCGGGCGCGCGCCGAGCGTGGCCGTGGCGCCCCGCAGGGCTATCACGGGATCGGTCGTGCTGCTTCCGGATTCGGGCATGGGGGCCTCCGATGCTGCTGTGGCGGGTGTCGCGCGGGTCACTTCGCGCCCAGCGCCGTCCGCAGGGCGGCGAGGTTGGACCGCATGACCTCGACGTAGTCGGCGCCCTTGGACTTGTCGGTGATGCCCTCCAGCGGATCCAGGACGTCGGTCCGCAGGCCGGTGTCCCGGGCCAGGGTCTTCGCGGTCCTGTCGCTGGCGAGCGTCTCGAAGAATACGGTGGTGGCCCCGTCCTTCTTCGCGATGGTGTGGATCTCGCTGATCCGGGCGGGGGTGGGCTCGGCCTCGGGGTCGATGCCGGCGATGCCCTCCTGGGTGAGCCCGTAGCGTTCGGCGAGGTAGCCGAAGGCGGCGTGGGTGGTGATGAAGGTCTTGGTCGTGGTGTTCCGCAGACCGTCCTTGAAGGCCGTGTTCAGGCCGTCGAGCTCGGTGACCAGCGCCTCGGTGTTCCTGCGGTAGTCCGCGGCGTGCCCGGGGTCGGCCTTCTCCAGCGACTTCCCGACGCCCTTGGCGACCTCGGCGTACTTCACCGGGTCCAGCCAGACATGGGGGTCGGCGCCGGCCTCGTCGCCGTCGTGCGTGTGGCCGTGCTGCTCGTCGTGCGCGTGGTCGCCGTCGTGGCCGTGGTCGTGGCCGTCGCCGGCGGTCTCGGTGCCGTGGACCTCCAGCGCGGTGAGCTTCGAGGCGTCGACGGCGTTCTTCACGCCGGACTGCTTGATGGCGTCGTCGACGGCGGGCTGGATGCCCTTGAGGTAGAGGACGAAGTCGGCGTCGGAGAGCCCGCCGACCTGCCGGGGGCTGAGCTCCAGGTCGTGCGGCTCGACGCCCGGCTTGGTCAGGGTGGTGACGGAGACGTGCTTCCCGCCGATCCGCTCGGCCAGGAACTGCATCGGATAGAACGAGGCCACCACGTTCAGTCGGCCGTCGCTCCTTCGGTCGGCGGCGTCCGAGGCGGAGCAGGCGGTGAGGGCGGTGAGACCGAGGGCCAGGGCTCCGGCGACGGTGGCGGTGGGTATGAGGCGGCTGACGTTCATGACAGTCATTTTCAACAAAACTGGAAATGATTGTCAACAAGGATGATGAGATGACCGGATGGCGGACGGGGGCGGCGCCGATTTGATCCGGGGGGCGGGCGCGCCGGTAATCTGTAGCATTCGACGTTCGTCCTCGTAATGAAGAGAGCACCGTGGCCGCCGACAAGATCGACTCCATCGTCAGCCTGAGCAAGCGCCGTGGCTTCGTCTATCCCTGCAGCGAGATCTACGGCGGTCAGCGCGCCGCCTGGGACTACGGGCCGCTGGGCGTCGAGCTGAAGGAGAACCTCAAGCGCCAGTGGTGGCGTTACATGGTCACCTCGCGCGAGGACGTGGTCGGCATCGACTCGTCGGTCATCCTGGCCTCCGAGGTGTGGGCCGCCTCCGGTCACATCGCCACGTTCACCGACCCGCTGACCGAGTGCACCTCCTGCCACAAGCGCTTCCGGGCCGACCACCTGGAGGAGGCGTACGAGGAGAAGCACGGCCACCTCCCCGCCAACGGTCTGGCCGACCTCAACTGCCCGAACTGCGGCAACAAGGGCACGTTCACCGAGCCCAAGCAGTTCTCCGGTCTGCTCTCCACCCACCTGGGCCCGACCCAGGACTCCGGCTCGGTCGCCTACCTGCGCCCCGAGACCGCCCAGGGCATCTTCACCAACTTCGCCCAGGTCCAGCAGACCTCGCGCCGGAAGCCGCCGTTCGGCATCGCCCAGATGGGCAAGTCCTTCCGGAACGAGATCACCCCGGGCAACTTCATCTTCCGCACCCGCGAGTTCGAGCAGATGGAGATGGAGTTCTTCGTCAAGCCGGGCGAGGACGAGAAGTGGCACGAGTACTGGATGGAGCAGCGCTGGAACTGGTACACCGGCCTGGGCCTGCGCGAGGAGAACATGCGGTGGTTCGAGCACCCGCAGGAGAAGCTCTCGCACTACTCCAAGCGCACCGCCGACATCGAGTACCGCTTCCGCTTCGGCGGCAGCGAGTGGGGTGAGCTGGAGGGCGTCGCCAACCGCACGGACTACGACCTCAAGGCGCACTCCAAGGCGTCCGGCACCGACCTGTCGTACTTCGACCAGGAGGCCGGCGAGCGCTGGACCCCGTACGTCATCGAGCCGGCAGCCGGCGTCGGCCGCGCGATGCTC
Source organism: Streptomyces tyrfis (assembly GCF_037034285.1). NCBI lineage: Bacteria > Bacillati > Actinomycetota > Actinomycetes > Kitasatosporales > Streptomycetaceae > Streptomyces > Streptomyces tyrfis. The sequence goes on from NZ_JBAGJZ010000022.1 coordinate 84,833, forward strand.
GCCTTCCTGCTCGACGCCTACATCGAGGACGAGGCGCCCAACGCCAAGGGCGTCATGGAGAAGCGCACCGTGATGCGCCTCGACCCGCGCCTGGCGCCGGTCAAGGTCGCCGTCCTGCCGCTGTCCCGCAACCCGCAGCTGTCGCCGAAGGCCAAGGGCCTCGCCGCCGACCTGCGGCAGAACTGGAACATCGAGTTCGACGACGCGGGCGCCATCGGCCGCCGCTACCGCCGTCAGGACGAGATCGGCACCCCGTTCTGCGTCACCGTCGACTTCGACACCCTGGACGACAACGCGGTGACCGTCCGCGAGCGCGACACCATGAAGCAGGAGCGCGTCTCCCTGGACCAGATCCAGGCGTACCTCGGCTCCCGCCTGATCGGCTGCTGACGCCCGCCCGCACCGCACGGCCGAGGCCCCCGGCTCCCCGTACCCCCGCGTACGGAGGACCGGGGGCCTCGTCGTTCCCCCGGTCCGGCGCGGGGCGGGGCGCGACACGCCGGAAAACCGGGTGCGCCCGCCGACGGACCCCGGCTACGGTGACGCCATGTTCTCGTTCTTCCAGATCTACGAGTGAGCGCGCGGCGGGTCCGGGCACCCGCCGCCACCGCACCGATCAGGGGGTCCTCGCAGACCCCGCTTCTCACTTCTCACCACGAATGGGAGAACGCCGTGGCCAAGGGCCGCAACAACCTCCTCGGCGTGGGCGGACAGCGCAAGAAGCTGCCCCGCGCCGATCAGCAGGCCGCAAGCACCGCACGCCAGGCCGACCGCAAGGCGTCCGCCGACCAGAAGCAGGAACTGCTGCGCAGGATGCGCGAGCGCAGCCGGCAGACGCCGGAACCCGCCGCCCCGACCGCGTCGCCGTCGGCCGCCCCGGCCCAGCCGGACACGGCCGAGCCGGACGCCTCGGCCCGGAGCTGACGCCCCCGCCTCACCCGTACGACCAGGGCCCCGGGCCCGGACCACCATGTGGTCCGGGCCCGGGGCCGTCTTCAGATGGCCGCCCGGTTCCTCGGCGCCGGTTCCATCACGCGTGGTGTGTCCGTCCTTCCGTCGCCGGTCGGTGCCTGTCGCTCCACACCCTTGGTCGTGATCACTCGTGTCCCCGGGGGCGCCTTCGCGTGAGGACGTTGCAGTCGGTGACGGTCGTCTGGCCGTTGCCCGCGCGCGCCCACTCACGCACCCTGGCCGACTCGGGCACGTCTCGTCGGACACGACTCCCCGCTGCTGCGCCTTCGCAGGCATGGCAGCAGCGGAATGTTCGACCGCTTCGCCGAGCACGGCGAGGAGCTGTGGAGCCGCGGGCTGCCCCACCGCCCGTGACACCGGAATCCACCCCCCGTGGGACCGGAGTCCTCCGAGGCGGCCGTGCGGGTCCGGACGGCGGGGCGTCCGTCAGGCTCTGGAGCCGGCCGAGGGCTGCTCCTCGGCGGGGACGGTCTCCCGCGCCTCCAGGCGTTCGGCGGTCCGGTGTGCCGTTCCGCGGGCCCAGCGTCCGCTGGTCAGCGCCCCCACCAGCAGGACGCACAGACCGCACGCGGTGATGATCCACCAGGCGGGCCTGCTCGCGTCCACGAAGGCGGTCGCGTACGCGGAGCCGTGCGGCGAGCCGGTCCCGGCCACGCCCGCCGCGAGCACCGAGCCGATCACGGCGACCCCGAGCGTCCCGCCGACCTGCCGGCTGGTCGAGGCGACCGCCGCCGCGACCCCGGCCTGGGCGCGCGGCATCCCGGAGACGGCGGTGTTGGTGATCGGCGCGTTCACCATGCCGAAGCCGAAACCGAACAGCACATAACCGGTGAACAGCAGGGCGTTGTCCGTCTCCGCCCCGAACGCGGCGAACATCAGCCCGCACGCTGTCATCGCCACCCCGGCCAGGAGCAGCGGCAGACGGGGTCCCCGGTTGCCGACGAGCCGCCCCGACACCGGGGCGCAGACGAAGGTCAGGGCCGCCATCGGCAGCATGTACAGACCGGCGTGCAGCGCGCTCAGCCCGCGCACGTTCTGCAGATACAGGGTGTTGAGGAAGAGGAATCCGCTCAGCGCGGCGAAGGAGCAGACCGCGATGGCGGTGGCCCCGCTGAACGGGGCGCTGCGGAAGAACCGCAGGTCGATGAGGGGTTCGGCGCGCCGGGGCTCGTACAGCAGCAGCCCGGCGAGGGCGCAGACGGCGAGGGCGGCGAGCACCAGGATGCGCGGCGCGGACCAGCCCGCCGACGGGGTCTCGATGATCACGTACGTCAGCGAGCCGAGCAGCGCGATCACCAGCAGCTGTCCCACCGGGTCCGGGCGGCGCGGCTTCGGGGCGCGGGACTCGGGGACGTAGCGCCAGGTGAGCAGCAGCGCGGCCAGCCCCACCGGCAGGTTGACCCAGAAGATCGAGCGCCAGCCGACCGAGTCCACCAGCAGACCGCCGACCAGCGGGCCCGCCGCCATGGAGATGCCGACCACCGCGCCCCACACCCCGATGGCCCGGGCCCGCTCGCGCGGGTCGGTGAAGGTGTTGGTGATGATCGACATGGCGACCGGGTTGAGCATCGAGCCGCCCACCGCCTGCACCATCCGGAACGCCACCAGCGACTCCAGGCTCGGCGCCAGGGAGCAGAGCAGCGAACCCAGGGTGAAGAGGACCAGCCCGGTCTGGAACACCCTGCGCCGGCCGATCCGGTCGGCGGTGGAGCCCGCGAGCATGAGCAGGGAGGCGAGGACGAGGGTGTAGGCGTCGATCGTCCACTGCATTCCCGCGACGGTGGCGCGCAGCTCCTTCTGCATGGAGGGCAGGGCGACGTTCAGGACGGTGTTGTCGAGGCTGACGATCAGCAGACTCATGCAGCAGATCGCCAGCACCAGTTGCCGTCGACGGGGACTGAGCTCGGGCATACATCGATAGTACGGTTAACTAATGAATTGCGCCGCACGGTCGGCCGAACGGACGGGCCACCGGCCGCGCCCTCCGGCGCGCGGCGGCCGCTCCGGGCCGCACGCGGCGGCCGACCGTGCCGCGCCGTACGCGACAATGGAGCAATGACCACGCTCGCCCCCTCGCTCCCGCAGCTCCGGATCGGTCCGCATCTGGTGCAGCCGCCGGTGGTGCTCGCCCCCATGGCCGGCATCACCAACGCCCCGTTCCGCACCCTGTGCCGGGAGTTCTCCGGGGGCAAGGGGCTGTTCGTCAGCGAGATGATCACCACCCGGGCGCTGGTCGAGCGCAACGAGAAGACCATGCAGCTCATCCACTTCGACGCGAGCGAGACCCCGCGTTCGATCCAGCTGTACGGGGTGGACCCGGTCACCGTCGGCAAGGCCGTCCGCATGATCGTCGACGAGGACCTGGCCGACCACATCGACCTGAACTTCGGCTGCCCGGTGCCCAAGGTGACCCGCAAGGGCGGCGGCTCCGCGCTCCCGTACAAGCGGCCGCTGCTGCGCGCGATCCTCCACCAGGCGGTCTCCCACGCGGGCGATCTGCCGGTCACCATCAAGATGCGCAAGGGCATCGACGACGACCACCTCACCTATCTCGACGCGGGCCGGATCGCCGTCGAGGAGGGCGTCAGCGCGGTCGCCCTGCACGGCAGGACCACGGCCCAGCACTACGGCGGGACCGCCGACTGGGACGCCATCGCCCGGCTCAAGGAGCACGTCCCGGAGATCCCGGTGCTCGGCAACGGCGACATCTGGTGCGCGGACGACGCCCACCGGATGATGCGCGAGACCGGCTGCGACGGCGTGGTCGTGGGGCGCGGCTGCCTGGGCCGGCCCTGGCTCTTCGGCGACCTGGTGAGCGCCTTCGAGGGCACGGGGGAGAGGCGGGCGCCCCGGCTGCGCGAGGTCGCCGGCGTGATGCTGCGGCACGCGACACTGCTGGGGGAGTGGCTCGGTGACGAGGCCCGCGGCGTGATCGACTTCCGCAAGCACGTCGCCTGGTACCTCAAGGGCTTCTCGGTCGGCTCGGAGATGCGCAAGAAGCTGGCGATCACCTCGTCCCTGGAGGAGCTGGGCGCCCAGCTGAACGAGCTGGACCTGGACCAGCCGTGGCCGGACGGCGCGGACGGACCGCGCGGGCGCACCTCGGGCAACAACCGCGTGGTGCTGCCGGACGGCTGGCTGAAGGACCCGTACGACTGCGCGGGCGTGGGCGCGGACGCGGAGCTGGACACCTCGGGCGGCTGAGCGGGGAGACGGCGGACGGCCGGGGCGAACAGAGCCCGGCCCCGCCCCGCGGCGGAGCGGTTCCGTGCGCGGGCGCGGACGAGCCGACGGCGAGACGGACGACGGCCGGCCCGGCCGTCCGGAGGGCCCGCCGGGGCGGCATGTGCCCCGGCGGGCCCTCCGCGTCTTCGGCGTGCGGCCCCGGCGGGCCTTCCTTGTCCGTGTCTCGCGTACGTCGTCGGGCGGGCTGTCGGCGCCGTCGCGTAGGTCGTCGGCGTACGTTCCCCGGCAGGTGCCCCGGCCCGTCCTCCGTCGGCCCTCCGTCGATGCCCCGGCCGGTCCTTCGGCCCGTCTTCCGTGCCGGCGGCCGGTTTCCGGGGGCGTGCGCGTCCGTTCCCCGGGAGCGCGCCGGGCGCTCCCACCACATAGGCACCGCGTGCCGCGCCAAGTCGCTCGCTCATTTGAGCGCAATATCCGGCCAGTTTCGTTGCTATTCGGCCAGAGTGGTGTCTGAGTGCGCCCTGGTTCGTCTGTGATCCGCCGTATTCGATCACGCCGCGTGGCGAGGTCTTGACTAAAGCATGACCTTTTGTTGTCGTGGGTGCGTCCACATGGTGACATCTGAGCGGCACCCGTAGAGTGATTCTCGCCACCTTGAGACTTGCATCGCTCAAATGAGCGCAATTTTGAGGGGTGCACTTCTCAAATGGTGGCACTCGGTGCCAGTGCCCACTACTTTGATCGATCGACGCTTCCGTTGCGGAGGGTGTCCGATGGGGGCAGCATTGATTGCGTCGAGTGGTTATGTATTCAAGAAGTGAACGCTTCCCTTCGTCGTGGGGACAGCCGGTGTCACTTTCGATCCGCTGGCTGACGGGTGGCTGAGCCCTCATGACGCGCAAGTGGACGTACCCAGACACCTTCGATCTGGGTATGTTCCTCGCCGTCAGGGCAGCCACCGCGTCTTCGAGGAGTCGAGACCCGTGTCGGAAAACAAAGATCCCCACGTAACCACCCCGGAAGCACGGGAGTCCGAGGGGCAGAAGTTCGTCTACGACTTCACCGAGGGCAACAAGGATCTGAAGGATCTTCTCGGCGGGAAGGGCGCCAACCTCGCCGAGATGACCAATCTGGGCCTCCCGGTTCCGCCCGGTTTCACCATCACCACCGAGGCGTGCAAGGTCTACCTCGACAGCGGCGAGGAGCCGACGGAGCTGCGCGACGAGGTCAGTGCGCACCTCGAGGCCCTCGAGGCGCGGATGGGCAAGAGGCTCGGCCAGGCGGACGACCCGCTGCTGGTCTCGGTCCGCTCCGGTGCGAAGTTCTCGATGCCCGGCATGATGGACACGGTCCTCAACATCGGCCTCTCCGACGCGTCCGTGGCCGGTCTGGCCACGCAGGCCGGCGACGAGCGGTTCGCGTGGGACTCCTACCGGCGTCTCATCCAGATGTTCGGCAAGACCGTGCTCGGCGTCGACGGCGACCTCTTCGAGGAGGCGCTGGAGGCGGCCAAGGAGGCCAAGGGCGTCACGGTCGACGTGGATCTCGACGCGGCGGACCTGAAGAAGCTGGTCAAGCAGTTCAAGAAGATCGTCTCCGGCGAGGCCGGGCGCGACTTCCCGCAGGACGCCCGCGAGCAGATGGACCTGGCCATAAGGGCGGTCTTCGACTCGTGGAACACCGACCGGGCCAAGCTCTACCGCCGCCAGGAGCGCATCCCCGGCGACCTCGGCACCGCCGTCAACGTCTGCTCGATGGTCTTCGGCAACCTCGGCCCCGACTCCGGCACGGGCGTCGCGTTCACCCGTGACCCGGCCAGCGGCCACCAGGGCGTCTACGGCGACTACCTGCAGAACGCGCAGGGCGAGGACGTCGTCGCGGGCATCCGCAACACCGTGCCGCTCGCCGATCTGGAGTCGATCGACAAGAAGTCGTACGACCAGCTGATGCAGATCATGGAGACGCTCGAAACGCACTACAAGGACCTGTGCGACATCGAGTTCACCATCGAGCGCGGCCGGCTGTGGATGCTCCAGACCCGGGTCGGCAAGCGCACCGCCGGCGCCGCCTTCCGGATCGCCACCCAGCTCGTCGACCAGGGCCTGATCGACGAGGCCGAGGCACTCCAGCGGGTCAACGGGGCGCAGCTCGCGCAGCTGATGTTCCCGCGCTTCGACGATCAGGCGCAGACCGAGCTGCTGGGCCGGGGCATCGCCGCCTCGCCCGGCGCCGCGGTCGGCAAGGCCGTCTTCGACTCGTACACCGCGGTGAAGTGGTCCCGTTCCGGCGAGAAGGTCATCCTGATCCGCCGCGAGACCAACCCCGACGACCTCGACGGAATGATCGCCGCCGAGGGCATCCTGACCTCGCGCGGCGGCAAGACCTCGCACGCTGCCGTCGTCGCCCGGGGCATGGGCAAGACCTGTGTCTGCGGCGCCGAGGAGCTGGAGGTCGACACCAAGCGCCGCCGGATGACGGTGGGCGGCCGGGTCGTCGAGGAGGGGGACGTCGTCTCCATCGACGGCTCCACCGGCAAGGTGTACCTGGGCGAGGTGCCCGTCGTGCCGTCCCCGGTGGTCGAGTACTTCGAGGGCCGGATGCACGCCGGCGCCGACGACGCCGACGAGCTGGTCTCCGCCGTGCACCGGATCATGGCGTACGCGGACCGGGTCCGCCGGCTGCGGGTGCGGGCCAACGCCGACAACGCCGAGGACGCGCTGCGGGCCCGCCGCTTCGGCGCCCAGGGCATCGGCCTGTGCCGTACCGAGCACATGTTCCTCGGTGAGCGGCGCGGACTGGTCGAGAAGCTGATCCTCGCGGACACCGACGACGAGCGCGAGGCCGCGCTGGCGGAGCTGCTCCCGCTCCAGAAGGCCGACTTCGTCGAGCTGTTCGAGGCGATGGACGGGCTGCCGGTCACCGTGCGGCTGCTGGACCCGCCGCTGCACGAGTTCCTGCCGGACATCACCGAGCTCTCGGTGCGGGTGGCGCTCGCGGAGGCCCGCCAGGACGCCAACGAGAACGACCTGCGCCTGCTCCAGGCGGTCCACAAGCTGCACGAGCAGAACCCGATGCTCGGTCTGCGCGGGGTCCGCCTCGGTCTGGTCATCCCCGGCCTGTTCGCCATGCAGGTACGGGCGATCGCGGAGGCCGCGGCCGAGCGCAAGAACGCCAAGGGCGACCCGCGCGCCGAGATCATGATCCCACTCGTCGGCACGGTCCAGGAGCTGGAGATCGTCCGTGAGGAGGCCGACCAGGTCATCGCCGAGGTCGAGGCGGCCACCGGCGCCCGGCTGAAGCTGACCATCGGCACCATGATCGAGCTGCCGCGCGCCGCGCTGACCGCGGGGCAGATCGCGGAGGCCGCGCAGTTCTTCTCCTTCGGCACCAACGACCTGACCCAGACGGTGTGGGGCTTCTCCCGCGACGACGTGGAGGCGTCGTTCTTCACCGCGTACCTGGAGAAGGGCATCTTCGGGGTGTCGCCGTTCGAGACGATCGACAAGGACGGCGTCGGCTCGCTGGTCCGCAGCGCCGTCGAGGCCGGCCGGGCCACCCGCCCGGACCTGAAGCTGGGCGTCTGCGGCGAGCACGGCGGCGACCCGGAGTCGGTGCACTTCTTCCACGAGGTGGGCCTGGACTACGTCTCCTGCTCCCCGTTCCGCATCCCCGTCGCCCGCCTGGAGGCGGGCCGGGCGGCGGCGGAGGCGGCGGGCAGCGACAGCCGCTGACCCGGTCCGCCCCAGACCCCGGGGCCGCGCCGCGGCCGGTTCGTACCCTCAGCGGTCCGGCGGCGGCCCCGGCACCCCCGGAGGCGGCGGCCCCCGCGCATCGGGCCGCCGCCCCACCCCGCGCACGCCGGTCCGGCGGCGACGGTCCCCACTGTCCCCGCCGGACCGGCGCGCGGCCGAAATGGGCGAGCGCCTCCGCGCCATTTCTTTGTTCAATACGCAAAGTTCGTTCAATCCGCAAAGACGTGGGCCGGTAACGGACCGGGACGCGGTCCATGGATCCCCACCCATGGGCCGCGTCCCGGCTTACCCCCGTCGGGTGCGGAGCCGCACCGTCGCCGACCGCCGCCGAACGAGCAAAACCCCCCACGGCCTTCACTCGCTCTTCCGGTGGCTTCGGATACGCACCCGACGGCGTACAGCATTTCCGCAGGCGGCAGGGTGTGGCGAGACGTTTCACCTCTGGCCGAAACCCCGTGGTGACGTGCTGTTACGGGTCGCATACCCTGGAGCGGGGGTAATTGCACGTGCAACAGGTGGGGGCCCGGTGCTGCGTATCCACATGTCCGGAGTGGACCTGTCCAAGGTGCGGATGGCCACCCGGCCGGACGCGCTGTGGGAAACCACTCTGAGTTTTCACCGGCTGAGGGACCGGCGCGGATCCACGGTGTTCGGGAAATGGCGTTCGGAAACCCGGCCGCGGTTGAATGGTGAAGTACGTCTGCTGGCGGCCCTGATTCCACCGCGCGGCTATTTCCCGGACTTCCTGACACCTTCTCAGGAAACCAGCGATCCGTACACCATCGACGCGGGAATAGAGGCGCTGCGCGACACGCCGCCCGAGCGGATACGCGCCGAACTCGCCCTGCTGGTCGCCGGACGGCGGGTGTCCGGCCGGATCCCGGACGGGCGGGTCGAGCCGCTCGGCCGGCTCGCCGACGCCCTGCGCGCCTATCACCGCGCCGCGATCGAGCCCTACTGGCCGCACATCCGGTCCACCATCGAGGCCGACCGCGCCGTCCGGGGCCGCGCCCTGCTGGACGGCGGGACGGAGGAGCTGCTCGCCTCGCTCCCGCCCATGATCCGCTGGCGGCCGCCCGTCCTGGAGGCGGACTACCCCTTCGACCGCGAACTGCGTCTGGACGGGAGGGGGCTGCTGCTCCAGCCGTCCTACTTCTGCCGCGTCACCCCGGTCGTCTACCGCGACGCGCGGCTCCCGCCGGTCCTCGTCTACCCGGTCACCCACTCCCGCGCCCCGGTCTTCGCCGAACCGGGTCCCTGGCTGGGCCGTCTCCTCGGCAACACCCGCTCGACCGTGCTGAGAGCCATCGGCAACGGCTGCACCACCAGCGAACTCGCCCTGCGGGCCGGCATATCGCTCGCCTCCGCGAGTCAGCACGCCTGCGTACTGCGCGAGGCGGGCCTGATCCACACCCTTCGGCACGGCAACGCCGTCCTGCACACGCTGACCCCGCTGGGCGGATCGCTGCTCCGGGGCGGCGCGCCGCTCGTGACGTCCTGACGGCGGGATCTTCCGCCGGGAGCGATGAGTTCCGTGCGCCCGCGCGGTCTACCTGTCGTAAAGCGTTCGAACACCAGAAAGAACGGTACGGCCATGCCCCAGCTGATCTTCGTGAACCTGCCGGTCAAGAACCTCGAGACCACCAAGGCGTTCTTCGGCAAGCTCGGCTACTCGTGCAACCCGCAGTTCACCGACGAGAACACCGCGTGCCTCGTCATCAGCGACACCATTTTCGCCATGCTTCTCACGGAGCCCCGGTTCAAGGAGTTCACCCGGAAGGAGATCGCGGACTCCGCCACGTCCACCGAGGTGATCCTCGCGCTGAGCGCGGAGAGCCGCGAGCGGGTCGACGAGCTGGCCGACATCGCGCTGGCCTCGGGGGGATCGCCCGCCAACGACCCGATGGACTTCGGCCACATGTACAGCCGCTCCTTCCAGGACCCGGACGGGCACATCTGGGAGGTCATGTGGATGGACCCGGCCGCCGTCGAGGCGCAGCAGGGCTGATTCCGGCCGGCCCGCCCGGCGGGGGAGCGGGAGAACGGGACCGGGAGAGCGGGCCCGGGAGCGCGGGAGAGCGGGAGCGGGGAGGGGAAGCTCAGATCCTGCTCAGCTTTTCCGGGAACGGGCCGAAGCCGATGGACGGGGACGTGATCGCGTCCGTAGGGTCGCGATCATGTCAGACATAGCGCTCACCACCCTGGTCGTCCTCTGTCTCGCGGCGGGTGCGGCGGGCTGGGTCGACGCGGTGGTGGGCGGGGGCGGGCTGATTCTGCTGCCCGCCCTGCTGCTGGGTCTTCCGCATGTTCCCGCCGCGCATGTCCTCGGCACCAACAAGGCGGTCGCGATCGTCGGCACCTCGGGCGCCGCCGTGGCGTATGTGCGCAAGGCGCCGGTGAGGCTCTGGACGGCCCTGCGGATCGGGCTCGCCGCCCTGGCCGGGTCGATGACCGGCGCCTTCTTCGCCGCCGGGATCAGCAGCGAGGTGCTGCGGCCCGTGATCATGGTGGCGCTGCTGGCGGTCGCGGCGTTCGTGATGCTGCGGCCGTCGTTCGGAAGGGCGGACGCGGACGACGGTACGCGGCAGCGGGTCACCCGCGCCCGTACCGTCACCGCGATCCTGCTGGTCGGCGGCGGCATCGGCTTCTACGACGGGCTGTTCGGCCCCGGCACCGGAACGTTTCTGGTGCTGGCCCTGACCGCGGTGCTCCACCTCGATCTGGTGACGGCGTCCGCCACTGCCAAGATCGTCAACGTCTGCACCAACGTGGGCGCCCTGGCGATGTTCGCCTACCAGGGGCATGTCATGTGGGGGCTGGCGGCCCTGATGGCGGTGTTCAACCTGGCCGGTGGGCTCATCGGGGCGCGGATGGCGCTCAGCAGGGGCAGCGGTTTCGTCCGCGTCGTGCTGCTGGTCGTGGTGTTCTCGCTGGTCGCGAAGCTGGCGTTCGACCAGTGGGTGGCCTGAGCCGCTTCGGTCGGCGGGGGCCCGAGCGGCTGGGGCGTCGGCGCCCGGGGGCGATGCGCGGCGGGCGTCGTGGCGGGGTCAGCGCACCCCGGTGAGATGCGCGTACGCCACCACGTTGCCCCGGTAGCCGGTCGCCTTCGAGTACCCGCCGCCGCAGGTGATCAGCCGGAGCGAGGCGTAGGGCGAGGCGCCGTACACCCGGTCGTCGGGGAAGCGGTCGCTCTCGTAGACCTCGATCGCGTCGAGCGAGAAGACGGCGGTGCGCCCGTCCCGGCGGACCACCTCCACCTCGCCGCCCTTCCGCAGGGCGCCCAGGTCGTAGAAGACCGACCGCCCGTGCTCGTCGTCGACATGGCCGGCGACGAGCGCGCTGCCCCGGGAGCCGGGCGGAGTGCCGTCCCGGTACCAGCCCACCACGTTGTGCCTCCCGGCCGGCGGCACGTCGAGACTGCGGTCGGCGCCGAGTCCCAGCGGCATCATCGGCGCGTCGACCCGGATGCTCGGGATCCGGATGCGTACCGGTTCGGAGGGCTTCAGCGGTTCGGCGACCGGCGATCCCGGCAGCGGGCCCGGTCCGCCGACGAACGCCTGCGCGGCGGCGGGCCCGGGCGGCAGCAGCTGGGCGTCGGCGCCGTGACGGATCAACCAGACACCGGCCAGCGCCGCGACGAACAGCAGCCAGCCCTTGGCCTTCTGGGACACGGTTCTCCTCGGGTGACGGAGCGGGAGAGGGTGCGGACGCGGAGACGTGACGCGCACGGGCCCGGACCGGCGTCATGGACGCGGGTACGGACACGGGCGCGTCACGGCCGCACGGGGTCGGGGACCGGCCGTGCGGACGCGTGCGGGTACGCGGGCGTGCCGCGCACGGGTGTGGCCCCGTCCCGGTGGCGCGCTACCACCGGGACGGAAGCCAGGCGGGTGCGAGGACGTGAATCCGTCCCCGTCAGCCGGCCTCCTGCGTGCCGCTCGCCCGACGACGCAGGAGCCAGGCCCCGCCGACGGCGGTTCCGGCGAGTACGCCGGCGCCCGCCGCGATCTGGGTGGTGTCGGAACGGACGCTGCCGCCGACACCGGTTTTGACGTGCCCGCGCGGGCCGTCGGACACGGACGAGCCGTCGCGCCCCGACCCGCCGTCGCGGCCGGACGAGGAGTCGTCGCGCCGCGCGGAGTCGTCGCGCCGGGCGGAACCGCCGTCCTCGGACGGGTTCCGGTTCCCGCGATCGTTCGACCCGTCGTTCCTCGGGGCGGTGCCGAGCCCGGAGAAGGCGTTGAGCCCGCCGACGGAGTCGAGCAGCGAGGGGACGTTGACGCGGGGAGCCGTGTAGTTGCCGCCGGTTCCGCCGCCCTGGTCGCCCTGTTCCAGGGGGAGGCCGCCGACGGCCGGGGCGGCCGCCGGGCCGCCCCGCGGCACGCCGGTCCCACCCGCGTACGCGGGCTGCCCGGCGGCGAAGAGGGCGAGCGCGGCTATGGCGACCGCCGAGGCGGCGGCACCGGTCACTGGGCGAGCAGGACGCATGGGATTTCCTCCGGGCGATGTGCGCGTGCGGCCCCGTCGCGAGCAGCCGTTCCGCGAGAGCTCGCGAACCGCTGTGTCGCGAGTGGTCGCGAGTAGCTGTGTCCTGGGTCCGAGCTAACGGGCGACAGCCCCGCCATGCCTGCTGACTGCGAGTCAGATGCCACTCGATCGGATCGGCGTGTCCCTCTTGTCAGAACTCATCGCCGCAGGTCACGCCGGTGATCGAGCGGTATGGCGTCGGTTCCGCATAAACCGGTGCCAAATGGGTGACAACGGTGGCGAGTAAGTGGCGCACGTCACATGCATGACCTCCGGGTGGCCGGGCACATGTCAGACACCCCCCACGGGACGGCTCAGTCGACCGCCCCCGCCCCGCCGGTCCACCGGGCTCGCCGCCCCGGTCCGGCGGGGCGTTCCGTTTCGCGTTCCGTTTCGCCTTCCGGTTCTCGCGATCCGGGCTCCGTCGCTCCGTTCCGCGGCTTCGCTCCCGCTCTCCGTTTCCGCTCTCCGTTCCCGCCCGGCTCTCGCTCTCCGTTCCCGCCCGGCTCCCGCCGCCCGCCCCGGGTGCGTATGCATCCGTGCGCGCAGCGTGATTCCTGGCCGGATTGCTACGGCTGTATGTCGACCTCATGGCGGGAACGCCGAAACCCTGGTGCCGGCTCGGAGGCGCGGAACAGACTGGCGTTCGCACATTCGTGCTGACGCTCCGTACCCAGAAAGCCCGCCCCACACATGCATGCGCCCCCCAGACCAGGCACCTTCGAGGTGCGCCCTTCCCGTGCGGCGAGGGGGTGCCGTCCGTGCTGCGCCATCTGACGCGCAAGGCGACGGGCTGGCTCCTGATGATCGTGGTCGCGACCAACGCGACCTATTTCCTGGCCAGTTGGTTCCTCGACCCGCGGGCGAACTACCGGGAGCTGCGGCCGGTCCGCACCGAGGAACAGATCGACCGGGCGCTCGCGCCGTACAACCTGAGCCCCGAGGAGCCGGTGCTGCACCGGTGGTGGGACTGGCTCACCTCGGTGGTCCTGCACTTCGACTGGGGCAGGTCGCCCACCGGGGTCTCCGTCAACGGGGAGATCGGCTACCGGGCGCTGGTCAGCGGCGAACTGGTCGTCATCGCGACCGTGCTGTCCGTCGTCGTCGGCGTCGCACTGGCCGTGTACACCGCGTCGCGGCAGTACGGCTGGGCCGACCGCTTCTCGCAGGCCGTGTCCATCGCCGTGTTCAACGTCCCGACGTCCGTCGCCGCGCTCGCCGTGGTCTTCGTCGCGATCTGGCTCAACCAGCACGCCGGGCTGGGCTTCCTCCGCGTCGCCGGGGAGAACTCGCCCGGTGTCGAGGGGCTGCTGCCGACGATCGGCGACCGCCTGCTGCATCTGATCCTGCCGACCCTGAGCCTGACCCTGATGGGCTATGTCGGCTACCACCTGACGCAGCGTTCGCTGCTGCTGGACACCGTCGACGCGGACTTCGTGCGCACCGCCCGGGCCACCGGGCTCACCCGGGCCCAGGCGATCCGCAGGCACGCCCTGCGCGCCGCGCTCATCCCGACGGCGACCTCCGTCGCGTTCAGCATCCCGGCCATGTTCACCGGCGCGGTCATCACCGAATCGATCTTCGGCTGGAACGGCATGGGCCGCTACTTCATCGAGACCATCAGCAAGAACGACGTGCACGGCACGGTCGCGACCGCCGCCTTCGCCGCCGCGCTGACGGCGGTCGGCGCGATCCTCGCGGATGTCGCCACGGTCTTCCTCGACCCCAGAGTGAGGGTGAACTGACGTGGCCGCAGACGTGACAGGCGCCGCCCCGTCCGGCGCCCCCGCGGACCCGGCGTTGGACCCGGCCCTCCCCGCTTCGCGCGAGGACGCGCGCCACTCCGGACTCGGCCGCCTCTATCTGAGGCGCTTCCTGCGCAACCGCCTCGCCGTCGCGGGCGTGGTGATCTTCCTGCTGCTGGTGCTGTTCAGCGCGTTCGGCGGGATGTTCACCTCCTACGCCTACTCCGACGCCGACTTCGCCGCGCTCACCCAGCCGCCGAGCGCCGCTCACTGGTTCGGCACCAACCAGGGCGGGAACGACGTCTACGCCTCCGCCGTGCACGGCCTCCAGCGCTCCCTGGCGATCGCCGTGAGCGTCTCCGTGCTGACCATCGTCGTCGCCGCGGTCATCGGTTCCAGCGCCGCGTACTTCGGGGGCCGGGTGGAGAAGGCGATCCTGGCGGTCATCCACTTCCTGCTGGTCGTCCCCTCGTTCCTGATCCTCGCGCTGGTCTCGCACCGGCTCGCCGGGGACTGGCGGGTCCTCATCGTCGTCCTCACGGTGTTCGGCTGGATGTCCACGGCGCGGGTGATCTGGTCCGTCTCGACGTCCCTGCGGGAACGGGACTATGTGAAGGCCGCCGAGTTCATGGGCGTCAGCGCGCCGCGCGTCATCCTGCGCCACATCATCCCCAACCTCGGCTCGCTGCTGATCGTCAATCTGACGCTCGGCGTCGTCGCGACCGTGCTCAGCGAAACCGCCCTGTCCTTCCTCGGGTTCGGCGTCCAGACCCCCGACGTCTCCCTCGGCACGATGCTCGCGGACGGCGCGGGCACCATCACGAGCGCTCCATGGCTCTTCGTCTTCCCCGCGGGCCTGGTCGTCCTGCTCACCGTGTCGATGACCTTCGTCGGCGACGGGCTGCGCGACGCGCTCGACCCCACGTCCGTGACCGGTGCGGCAGGAGGCCGACGATGACGCTCACCACCACCCCGGCCGTCCCCGCGCCGCCGGCCGCCGACGCCGCCCCGGTGCTCTCCGTACGGGACCTGCGGGTCTCCTTCCCCTCCGAGGCCGGGCCCGTCGAGGCGGTGCGCGGCGTGAGCTTCGACCTCCTGCCGGGCCGCACCCTCGGCATCGTCGGCGAGTCCGGCTCCGGCAAGTCGGCCACCGCGATGGCCGTCATGGGCCTGCTGCCCGCCTCCGCGTCGCTGCGCGGCCGGGTGCTGCTGGGCGGGCGCGACCTGGTCGGCCTCGGCGACGAGGAGCTCTCCGCGATACGCGGCGCCGCCATCGGCATGGTCTTCCAGGACCCGCTGTCCGCGCTCACCCCGATCTTCTCCGTGGGCAGGCTGCTCTCCGACGCCCTGCGGGTCCACCAGGACCTGACGAAGCGGGCCGCCTGGGAACGGGCCGTCGAACTCCTCGACCTCGTCGGCATCCCCGACCCGCGGGGCCGGGCCAAGTCCTTCCCGCACGAGTTCTCCGGAGGCATGCGCCAGCGTGTCGTCATCGCGATGGCGATCGCCAACAAGCCGTCCGTCCTCGTCGCGGACGAGCCCACCACCGCCCTCGACGTCACCGTTCAGGCCCAGATCCTGGACGTGCTGCGGCTGGCCCAGCGGGAGACGGGGGCCGGCCTCGTCCTCATCACCCACGACCTGGGGGTCGTCGCCGGTCACGCGGACGAGGTCGCCGTCATGTACGCGGGCCGGCTCGTGGAACGGGCGGGCGTCGACGAACTGTTCCGCCGCCCCGTGATGCCGTACACCGCGCGGCTGCTCGCCGCCGTGCCGACCGTGGACAGCGGGGTCCACCGCCCCCTGGTCCCGATCGGCGGGGAACCGCCCTCCCTCGTGGACCTCCCGGCCGGCTGCCCCTTCGCGAGCCGCTGCGCCGTCGCGCTCGACGCCTGCCGCGCCGACGAGCCGGCGCTGCGCGAGGTCACCGGGCACGGGCACGTGGCCTGCCTGCGCGCCTCGGAGGTTGTGGACGGAACCCTGGACCCCGCGGGGAAGCCGCCCCTCGACCCCGCGGAGGCGGGAGAGCCGGGCGGCCCCGACGAGTCCGACGGCCCCGGCGCGTCCGGCCGCCCCGACGGCCCCGGCAAGGCCGATGAGCTCGACGCCCCCGGCGCGTCCGGCGGCCCCGGCCACGCGGGCGAGGTCGTGCTCCGCGTCGAGGACCTCGTCAAGACCTTCCCGGTCACCAAGGGCGCCCTCCTCAAGCGCCGGGTGGGCACGCTGCACGCCGTCAACGGGGTGAGCTTCGAGCTGCGCGCCGGGGAGACCCTGGGCCTGGTCGGCGAGTCGGGCAGCGGCAAGACCACGACCCTGCTGGAGATCCTCCGGCTGAAGCGGCCCGAGGGCGGGCGGATCGAGATCGCCGGAACCGACGTCGGCACGCTCGACTCCGCCGCCCGGACACGGGAGCTGCGGCGGCGGGTGCAGATCGTGATGCAGGACCCGCTGGGGGCCCTGAACCCCCGCCTGCCGGTGTTCCAGCTGCTCGCCGAACCGCTGAGGGCGATCGGGCGGGACCGCGAGACGATCCGCTCCCGGGTCCGGGAACTGCTGACCCTGGTCGGCCTGGATCCCGCCGTCGGCGACCGCTTCCCGGCCGCGCTCTCCGGCGGCCAGCGCCAGCGGATCGGCATCGCCAGGGCCCTGGCGACCGAGCCGAGTCTGCTGGTCCTCGACGAACCGCTCTCCGCCCTCGACGTCTCGGTGCAGGCCGGGGTGATCAACCTGCTGGCCCGGCTGGGGCGCGAACTCGGGCTCGCGTACCTGGTCGTCGCCCACGACCTGGCCGTCGTCCGGTACGTGTCCGACCGCATCGCCGTGATGTACCTGGGGCACATCGTCGAGACCGGGGAGACCGAGGCGCTCTTCTCCGACCCGAAACACCCCTACACCCGGGCGCTGCTGTCCGCGATCCCGGTCCCCGACCCGCGGCGGGAACGCGCCCGCGAACGCGTCGTCCTGAGCGGCGAGCAGCCCAGCGCCACCCGCCCGCCCGAGGGCTGCGTCTTCGTCGACCGCTGTCCGCTGTACCGCCTCGCCGCAGAGGACGTGCGTCGGCGCTGCCGCACGGAACGTCCCGCGCCGACGCCGGTCGCCGGCCGCCCCGGCCACCAGTACGCCTGCCACGCCGTCTGACCCCGTACCGTCCCGCACCCGTTCCGGGCCGGCCCGGAACGGGTGCGGGGGTCCCGTCCGGCCGACGCCGGGCGACCCGCCTCCCCGCCCGCGGCCGACCCCGGCGCACACCGACCAGAAAGAACCCATCCGCCATGCGCGCAAGACTGTCCCTGCCCCTCGCCCTCGTCGCCGCCGTCTCGGTCGCCGCCACCGCGTGCGACGCCTCCCCGGGGAAGGACGCGGCCGGCGGGGCGAAGAAGGACGCCCCCGAGGCGGCGTCGGCCGTGGCCGACTACAACCCGACGCCGTACGACCGGATCAAGGACGGCGGCACCTACACCACCGCCGGGACCTTCGACGACCAGGGCAACCCGTTCAACGTCAACGCCACGCTGACCGCGTCCCGGATCTGGGCCTGGTACAACGCCGACGCGATCACCTACTCGCCCACCGGCGAGGTGCAGTACAACCCGGACTACTACAGCGATGTGAAGGTCTCCGTCGAGGGCGGGAACCAGACGGTCACCCTGACCATCAACCCGAAGGCCGTCTTCAACGACGGCACCCCGATCGACTGGACCGCGATCGAGGCCACCTGGAAGGCCAACAACGGATCGAACAAGGCGTACGACGCCTCGACCACCGACGGCTACGACCAGATCACCTCGGTCGGCAAGGGCGAGAACGCCAAGCAGGCCGTCATCCGCTTCAAGGGCGTCAACGCCTCCTGGACCACCCTGTTCAGCACCTTCCTGCACCCCGAGGCCGCCACCGTCGAGAACTTCAACAAGGCCTACGTGAAGAAGGCCCACCCGGAGTGGGGCGCCGGCCCGTACACGGTCGGCGCCTGGGACACCCACTCGGGCGGCGTCACCTTCGTCCGCAACCCGAAGTGGTGGGGAAAGAAGGGCAAGCTCGACAAGCGCGTCTACGTCAACCTGGAGCAGACCGCGGCGATCAACGCCTTCAAGAACGGCGAACTCGACTACACCTCGGCGGTCGACGCGGAGAGCCTCAAGCAGGTCAAGGGGCTCAAGGGCACGGAGATCCGCAGCGGCGGCAGCCCGTTCGAGTACTCGCTCTACTTCAACACGAAGTCGTCGAACCTCTCGGAGACGGCCGTCCGCAAGGCCATCCAGCAGAGCATCGACCGCCCCCAGATCGCGAAGATCCAGTTCCAGGGGCTCGACTACCAGGAGCCGCTGCCCGGTTCGGCGGTGCTCTACAGCTTCCAGAAGGGCTACCAGGACAACGTCTCCGCCGTGCTGAAGTACGCGCCGGAGGAGGCGAAGAAGACGCTCGACGCGGCGGGCTGGAAGCCCGGGAGCGACGGGGTCCGGGTCAAGGACGGCAGGAAGCTCGAAGTCGGTTACACCATCCTCGGCGACGACCCGCTGGACAAGGCCGTCGCCGGCGCCTTCGCCGCGATGCTGAAGCCGGCCGGCGTCAAGCTCGTCATCAAGAAGGCCGACACCGCGGACTTCTCCAAGATCCTCAGCGAGCGCAGGTTCGACCTCTTCCTGTCGGGGAACCGCTCCATGGACCCGTTCGGGGCGCGCTACCTGTGCGACTTCTACTGCTCGGACCGCGACTCCAACCTCACGGGCGCCGGCACACCGGCCCTGGACAAGGAGATCCGCGCCACCACGGCGATAGCCGACCTGGACGAACAGGTGGCGGCCGTCAACAAGGTCGAGCGGAAGGCGCTCCGGCAGTACGCCTTCCTGCCGCTGTTCAGCGGGCCCTCGACCTACGGCGTGAAGAAGGGGCTCGCCAACGTCGGCGCCACCATCTTCCACAGCCCGCTGCCGGAGACGATCGGCTGGGAGAAGTAGGCCACGCCCCCCGGGCCGCCCGCGCCACGGGCGGGCGGCCCGGCCCGGCGCGATCCGGCGTGCCGGGTGGCCGTGCGGGCGGGCCCGGCGCCGGTGCCGCGCCCCCGCGCCGGTGGGTCAGACGGTGTCCCGGGGCGCGGCGTCGTACGCCCGCGCGAGCCGCTCCATCAGCTTCTCGTCCACCGCGAACTCGACGTCGTCCACGCACCGGACCGGCGCGATGCCCTGCGAGTTGGTGACGAACGCGGACCGGAACGCGCCCAGCCCGTCCAGCGTCACCGGACGCCGCACGGACGCCTGCCCCGCGCCGGGCAACTCCCGCTCCAGCAGGGCCATGGTGATGCCGAGCAGCGCGGGGGCGTCCGGCCAGACGACCGAAGCGCCGTCCCAGAAACCGATGTTGTGGATCGCGCCCTCGGTCACCGTGCCGCCCGGCCCGGTCAGCAGCGCCTCGTCGAAACCGGACCGGGCGGCGAGTCGCCCGTAGTACGTCTGGCCGAACTCGCCGGGGCGCTTGATGTGCGGCACGGTCCGGGTGTACGGGACCGACATCACGCGGTACGGCCGAGCGGGCTTGCGGGCCGGCGGGCGCACCGTGACCATGACGGTCGTCTCCGTCCCGTCCGGCGGCAGGAAGCCGTGGACCCGGACCGAGGCGTCCCGGGTCCCGGCGCCGTCCAGCGCGTGCCGGACCAGCCCGCGCACCCGCTCCCCGTCCAGGGGGAGTTCGAACAGCTCCCGGTTGGCGGCGTCCAGCCGGGCCAGGTGCAGCGCGAGTCCGCGCACCTTTCCGTCCCTGACCTGCATGGCCGTGAAATGCCCATAACCGTGGAACGCCGGAATTCGAAGGTCCGCTTCGGTCGCCGGGCGGCCGTCGAACTCGGCGTAGGGAATGGGGGCGGGAGCGGGCGTCGTCATGGGGTCCACCGTATGCGGTGCGGACCGGCGAGCGCCCGGCGCGGGAACGGGACTTGACCTCAACCTTGGTCGAGCCATCAGTCTCCTCGCATGGACCTCATCGCAGCACACCCGTCCCCCCTGTCCGCGACCGCCGCCGCCGAGCCGCCCCTGAAGACCGCCGTCGTCCTCGCCAGCAACCGGGAGGGGCGGTTCGCCCCGGTCGTCGCCGACTGGTTCCTCTCGCGCACCGCGGAGCGCGCGGACATCGCGACGGACCTGGTCGACGTCGCCGACGCCGGCCTCCCGACCGCCCTCTCGTACGCGCCCGACGCCGACGCGCGGGCCCGGGTGGCCGCCGTCTCCGCCCGGCTGGCGGAGGCCGACGCCTTCGTCGTCGTCACCCCCGAGTACAACCACTCGTATCCGGCCCCGCTGAAGAACCTGATCGACTGGTACCGCGCCGAGTGGCAGGCCAAGCCCGTCGGCTTCGTCTCGTACGGCGGCGTCTCCGGCGGGCTGCGCGCCGTCGAGCACCTGCGCCAGGTCTTCGCGGAGCTGCACGCCGTCGGCATCCGCGAGACGGTGTCGTTCGCCTACGCGGGCGCCCTCTTCGACGACGAGGGCAGGCTCCGGGACCCGGCCGGCTGCGACGCGGCGGCCAAGTCGCTGCTGGACCAGCTGGTGTGGTGGGGGCGCGCGTTGCGCGACGCCAGGGCCGCGCGCCCCTACGGAGCCTGACGCCCGCGCGAGCGGCACGGGCGGGACGCGTCCGGTGCGGGAGAGGGGAGTCCGGAGTCCGGCGGCGCGGGAGGGGAGCCGCGCGGCACGGGAGGGGACACGGGCGTACGGGACGGGGCCGGGCTACCGGCGGCCGTCCGCGGCCAGGGTCTCCCGCTCGTCCGCGGCCAGGGCCCGCTCGATTCCCGGCTCCTGCGGGCCCAGGAAGCGCGGTTCCGGCTTGAAGGCGGCCTCCAGGGCCGCCTTCCCCGCCGCGAACACCTCGCGCGCCCCGCCGTAGTACCAGGTCGTGTCGTGCACGGCGTCGACGCCGACCCCGTAGGCGTCGATGCCGGCACTCCGGCACAGCGTGATCGCCCGGCGGATGTGGAATCCCTGGGTCACCAGCACCGCGCGGTCGACCCCGAAGATCTTCTTGGCCCGGACGCACGAGTCCCAGGTGTCGAAACCGGCGAAATCGCTCACGATCCGCTGGTCCGGCACCCCGTGCGCCTTGAGATACGTGCGCATGGCGTCCGGCTCGTCGTACTCCTCGCTGCCGTTGTCGCCGGTCACGAGCACGGCCTTCACCTTTCCGGCCCGGTACAGCTCGACGGCGGCGTCCAGCCGGTGCGCCAGGTACGGCGTCGGTCTGCCGTGCCAGAGCCCCGCCCCGAACACCACGGCGACCTCCCGCGCCGGCACGTCCGCGGTGGTTCGCACCCGGGCGTCGGCGGCGGTGTACATCCAGGTCACGGGGGCCAGCGCGGCCACGCACGCGACCATCGCCGACTGCGCCAGGCGCCGCTGCCCCCGCCGGGTCCGGGGCCACCGGGGCCGCAGCCGCCCCAGCCACCGCACCGGCCGCCCCGCTCGTCCTGCCCGCATTCGGTGTTCCTCCGTGGTCCTGGCCTGCCAAGGTGATCTCTCACATGATCGGACGAGAACCACGGAGAAAAGGTTCTCCACTGCTCGATTCTGCTGAATCCATTGCTTTCGCCACCGTTTCCGAACAGGTACGGGGCGTCATCCGGAAGGGCCCGGTCCGCCTTGGGCGGACCCTCCGGAGCGCCGGATCGTCTCCCCGCGTTGTCGGTCGGGACAGCCCTTAGTGTCGGAAGCATGAGCGGCAAAGACGGCAAGGGCGGCCAGGGCGGCACGGACCACGCGAACGCGATGGATCGCACGAAAGGCGCGCACGGCCCGGACGCGACGCGGCGTGCGCACGGCCCGGACGCGACAGGACGCGCGGACGGCGCGGATGTGACGGGCCGTACGGGCGGCACGGACGACGCGGACTGCCCGGACGCCGGGGACCCCGCGCCGGAGACCCCCGGCGCCCCGGGCGCGTACGGACCGTACGGCCGGCCGGGCGCGCACGGCACCGGGCCGGCCCCCTACCGCGCCGCCGACGCCGAGCGCTGGGACACCGAGCCGGACAAGCGCCCCGGCCGCACCGCGTTCCAGCGCGACCGCGCCCGGGTGCTGCACTCCGCCGCCCTGCGCCGGCTCGCCGGGAAGACCCAGGTCGTCACCCCGGGCACCCGCAGCCGGGCCTGGGACGCCAGCCCCCGGACCCGGCTCACCCACTCCCTGGAGTGCGCCCAGGTCGGCCGCGAGCTCGGCGCGGCGCTCGGCTGCGACCCCGATCTCGTCGAGACGGCCTGCCTCGCCCACGACCTCGGACACCCGCCCTTCGGGCACAACGGGGAACAGGCGCTCAACGACTTCGCCTCGGACTGCGGCGGCTTCGAGGGCAACGCCCAGTCGCTGCGCCTGCTCACCAGGCTGGAACCGAAGCGGTTCGTGCCCGACACCCGGACCGGGGCCCTGGTCAGCGTCGGGCTCAACCTGACCCGCGCCTCCCTGGACGCCGCCACCAAGTACCCGTGGCCGCGCGGCGGACGGCCCGGCGACCCCGGCTCCCCGAAATTCGGGGTCTACGAGGACGACCTGCCCGTCTTCGCCTGGGCCCGCCACGGCGCCCCGGCGGGCCGCACCTGCTTCGAGGCCCAGGTCATGGACTGGTCCGACGACGTCGCGTACTCGGTGCACGACTTCGAGGACGGGCTGCACGCCGGGCACATCGACCCCAACTGCCTGTACGCCGAGCCCGAGCGTGAGGAGATCTGGGCGGTCGCCATCGGCCGCTACGTCCCGGCGGACACCGCCCCGGAGGAACTGGCCGAGGCCCTGGACCGGCTCATCGGCCAGGACTGGTGGCCGCACGGCTACGACGGATCCGCCGTCGCCCAGGCCCGGCTGAAGGACGCGACGAGCCAGCTGATCGGCCGCTTCTGCCTCGCCGCCGAGAGCGCCACCCGGCGCGCGTACGGCACGGGGCGGCTCGGCCGGTACGCCGCCGCGCTCGTCGTCCCCCGCGAGGTGCGCAACGAGTGCGCCGTGCTCAAGGCGGTCGCGAACCGCTACGTCATGCAGCGCGCCGAGCAGGAGGCGATCCGCGCCGAGCAGCGGGTCGTCATCGCGGAGCTCGCCGCCGCGCTCACCGCCCGCGCCCCCGAGGGGCTGGAGCCGCAGTTCCGCGCCCTGTTCGACGCCGCCCCCGACGACCGGGCCCGCAAACGGGTCCTCGTCGACCAGATCGCCGCCCTGACCGACGCCTCGGCGCGCTCCCTGCACGAGGCGCTCACCGCCCCTCGCCGCTGACCCCCGTCCGGCCGAGGGCGCCGCCCCCTCCGGCCGGTCACGCACGGTTCCGCGGGCCCCGGCCACGCACCGTGCGTGACCTGATCGGAGGACACCCTCTTTCGCCTCAACGCCGGGTGCGGGACGCTCGCATTCGGGCCCCGCGAAAGCGAGCATCGAGGAGGCAACAAGTGGTCGACGCACATCAGACCTTCGTCATCGTCGGCGGAGGGCTGGCCGGAGCGAAGGCGGCCGAGACCCTCCGCGCGGAGGGCTTCAGCGGCCGGGTGATCCTGCTCGGCGACGAACGCGACCATCCCTACGAGCGGCCTCCGCTCTCCAAGGGCTATCTGTCCGGCAAGGAGACCCGGGACAGCGTCTTCGTCCACGAGACCGCCTGGTACGCGGGCGCCGAGATCGAGCTCCACCTGGGCCAGACCGTCACCGCCCTCGACCGGGTGGACCGCTCCGTGCGCCTCGGCGACGGCACCGTCGTCCACTACGACAAGCTGCTGCTCGCCACCGGGGCCGAGCCGCGCCGCCTTCCCGTTCCGGGCACGGATCTGGTCGGCGTCCACCATCTGCGCCGGCTCGCCCACGCCGACCGGCTGCGCAACGTGCTGACCTCGCTCGGCCGCGACAACGGCCATCTGGTGATCGCCGGGGCCGGCTGGATCGGCCTGGAGGTCGCCGCCGCGGCGCGCGGCTACGGGGCGGAGGTCACCGTCGTCGAGCCGGAGCCCACCCCGCTGCACCAGGTCGTCGGCCCCGAGCTGGGCCAGATCTTCACCGAGCTGCACCGGGACCACGGCGTCCGCTTCCGCTTCGGCGCCCGCCTCACCGAGATCGTCGGCCAGGACGGCCTCGTCCTCGCCGTCCGCACCGACGACGGCGAGGAGCACCCCGCCCACGACGTGCTCGCCGCGATCGGCGCCGCCCCGCGCACCCATCTCGCCGAGACCGCCGGGCTCGCCATGGCCGCGCGCAAGGACGGCGGCGGCATCGCGGTCGACGCCTCCCTGCGCACCAGCGACCCGAACATCTACGCCGCCGGGGACGTCGCCAACGTGGCCCATCCGCTGCTCGGCGGCCGACTGCGCGTGGAGCACTGGGCGAACGCGCTGAACACCGGCCCGGCCGCGGCCCGCGCCATGCTCGGTCAGGAGGTGAGCTACGACCGGGTGCCGTACTTCTTCTCCGACCAGTACGACCTGGGCCTCGAATACTCCGGCTGGGCGCCGCCCGGCAGCTACGACCAGGTGGTCATCCGGGGCGACGCGGGAAAACGCGAGTTCATCGCCTTCTGGCTGAAGGACCAGCGGGTGCTGGCCGGGATGAACGTCAATGTGTGGGACGTCACCGAGAGCGTGCAGCAGCTGATCCGGTCCGGACGGCAGACCGACCCGGACGCGCTGGCCGACCCGTCCGTGCCGCTGGCCTCCCTGGGCTGAGCCCGCCGGCCCGCCCGGTCCGGGACGTCGTGCTTCCCGGACCTGGGACCGGCCGGGGCCGCCCGGCGCCGGGCACGCCGGCACCGCACCGGACCGGGCGGGACCGCCGCCGCCCGGCCGGCCCGTCCCGCGCCCGCAGGCGGCTCCCGCCCGGCCGAAGGCCCCTTCTGCCGGGGCGCGCGGCTCCCCGCCGCGGGGGTCTTGCGGATCACAGCGGCGGGCGCGGCAGGACTGTCCCACCCCGACCGTAGAATTCACCCGTGGCAGGCAGGATCAATGACGAGGACGTGAAGGCGGTACGGGACGCGGTCCCGATCGACGCCGTCGTATCCGAGTATCTCCAGCTGCGCAACGCCGGCGGCGGCAACCTGAAGGGCCTCTGCCCGTTCCACGACGAGAAGTCCCCCTCCTTCCAGGTCAGTCCGAGCAAGGGTCTCTTCCACTGCTTCGGCTGCCAGGAGGGCGGCGACACGATCGCCTTCGTGATGAAGATCGACCACCTCTCGTTCTCCGAGACGGTCGAGCGGCTCGCCGCCAAGGCGGGCATCACCCTGCGCTACGAGGAGGGCGGCTACAACCCCTCCCACCAGCGCGGGGAGCGGATCCGGCTGGTCGAGGCGCACAAGGCGGCCGCCGATTTCTACCGCGAGCAGCTGAACGGCCCGGAGGCCGAGATCGGCCGGAAGTTCCTCGCCGACCGCGGCTTCGACCAGGCCGCCGCCGTCCACTTCGGCATCGGCTACAGCCCGGTCGGCTGGGACCACCTCACCCGCTATCTGCGCGGCAAGGGCTTCACCGACCGCGAGCTGATCACCTCCGGCCTCTCCCAGGACGGCCGGCGCGGCCCCATCGACCGCTTCCGCGGCCGGCTCATGTGGCCGATCAGCGACACCTCCGGCGACGTCGTCGGCTTCGGCGCCCGCAAGCTGCGCGAGGACGACAACGGGCCGAAGTACCTCAACACCCCCGAGACCCCGATCTACAAGAAGTCCCAGGTGCTCTACGGCATCGACCTGGCGAAGAAGGAGATCGCGAAGGCCAGCCGGGCCGTCGTCGTCGAGGGCTACACCGACGTCATGGCCTGCCACCTCGCCGGGATCACCACCGCCATCGCCACCTGCGGCACGGCCTTCGGCGGGGACCACATCAAGATCCTGCGGCGGCTGCTGATGGACAACGGCAGCGCCCGGGTGATCTTCACCTTCGACGGCGACGCCGCCGGTCAGAAGGCCGCGCTGCGCGCCTTCGAGGACGACCAGAAGTTCGCCGCCGAGACGTACATCGCGATCGCGCCGGACAACATGGACCCGTGCGACCTGCGCCTGGTCAAGGGCGACGAGGCCGTCCGCGATCTGGTCGAACCCCGCACGCCGCTCTTCGAGTTCGCGCTCCGCCAGATCGTGGGCCGCTACGACCTGGAGACCCCGGCCGGGCGCGGGGCCGCGCTCGACGAGGCGGCGCCCGTCGTCGCCCGGATCAAGAACAGCTCCTCCCAGCACGAGGTCGCCGTCCAGCTGGCCGGGATGCTCGGCATCCTGGACACCCAGTTCGTCGTCAAGCGGGTCGCCCAGCTCGCCCGCTGGGCCCGCGAGCGCGGCGACCGGCGCGGCCCCGCCCCGGCGTCCGCCCGCCCCGGCGGTCCCGGCGGCCCCCGGCACCAGCAGATCCAGGCGCCCGCCGCACCCCCGGGCCCCGCCCTGCACCTGCGCAGCCCCGCCCACCGCACCGAGCGGGAGCTGCTGAAGCTGGCCCTCCAGAAGCCCGAGCTGGTCTCCCCGGCCTTCGACGCCTACGGCAGCGACGAGTTCACCGCCCCGCCGTACGCCGCGGTCCGCCAGTGCGTCGCGGAGGCGGGCGGCGCCGAGACGGGCGTCCCGGACACCCGCGAGTACCTGGCCCGGGTGCTGGACGCCGCCCCCGACGACACCGTGCGCAATCTCGTCACCGAGCTGGCGGTGGAGGTCTTCCACGGCAAGACCATCGACGAGACCTACGCGGGCATGCAGCTGGTCCAGGTCCGGCTGCGCGCCGTCGACCGCCGGATCGGCGAGGTCCAGGGCAGTCTGGCCCGCCTCGGCAGCCATGTGGCCCCCGAGCAGCTGGCGGCCGCGCAGAACGAGGTCTGGGTCCTCCAGCAGTACGCCGAGTCCCTGCGCAACCACGGCGCCGCCGCGCTCTGACCCGGCGCCCGCTGGGTACGGACGGGCGGGGCCGCGCCCTGCCTCGACGCGCCCGCCTCGTCCCGTCGCGGTTGTGCCCCGTCCCGAAGCGCTCCGTCCCGTCGCGGTCGTGCCCGGCGGCCCGTTTCGCTGCGCCCGTGAGGCGGCCCACCGCCCCGCCCGCGCATGGTTCGCGTAACCGTACGGTCACGGACCGGACTCAGAAAGTCCCCGCACGCCCCTCGTGGCGACGACGCGTCTTACCCCACACTGGGGGCGGTGCCTGAGTCATCGGAGCGCGGCCGGTCCACCCTGCGGTGGTCCCGTCCCCGCGGTCCGGCAGCGATCACCTGGAGGTCGCCCCCGTGCAGACCCGGACCGTGACCACAACCGAGCCCGTCTCGGCCATCCCCGCGCAGGACCGGGCCATGCGTCACCCCGAGGGCGCGGCGGAGCCGTGGACCCCGCCCGAGGAGGCCGGCCCCGGCGACCCGCCCGAGGCGTACGGGGACGCGCCGTCCCCGGCCCGGGAGCCCTCCGGACCGCCGGAGCCGGGCGGGCGCGCGGAGGCCACGGGGCCGTCCGCCGACCTCTTCCGCCAGTACCTGCGGGAGATCGGCCGCATCCCGCTGCTCACCGCCGCCGACGAGGTGGAACTCGCCCGCCGGATCGAGGCGGGCCTCTTCGCGGAGGAACGGCTCGCGAGCGCCCCGGACCCGGACACCCGGCTGGCCGTCGACCTGGACCGGCTGGTGGTCATGGGCCGGATGGCCAAGCGCCGGCTCATCGAGGCCAACCTTCGCCTCGTCGTCTCCGTCGCCAAGCGCTACGTCGGCCGCGGGCTGACCATGCTCGACCTGGTCCAGGAGGGCAACCTCGGGCTGATCAGGGCCGTCGAGAAGTTCGACTACACCCGGGGCTACAAGTTCTCCACGTACGCGACCTGGTGGATCCGCCAGGCCATGTCCCGCGCCCTCGCCGACCAGGCGCGGACCATCCGGGTCCCGGTCCATGTCGTCGAACTCATCAACCGGGTCGTCCGGGTCCAGCGTCGGATGCTCCAGGAACGCGGCTGCGAGCCGACCCCCGAGGAGGTGGCCGACGAACTCGACCTGACCCCGGAGCGGGTCGGCGAGGTCCTCCGGCTGGCCCAGGAACCCGTCTCGCTGCACGCCCCCGTCGGCGAGGAGGACGACGTCGCCCTCGGGGACCTGATCTGGGACGGGGACGCCGCCTCCCCGGTCGAGTCGGCCGCCTTCCTGCTGCTGCGCGAGCACCTGGAGGCGGTGCTGTCCACGCTCGGGGAACGTGAACGGAGGGTGGTCCAGCTGCGCTACGGGCTGGTCGACGGCCGCCCCCGCACCCTTGAGGAGATCGGCCGCATCTTCGGCGTGACGCGTGAGCGCATCCGCCAGATCGAGTCCAAGACCCTCGGCAAGCTGCGCGACCACGCCTCCGCCGAACAGCTCCGCGGCTACCTCGACTGACGGCTGATGGCCGGCGGCTGATAGCCGACGGTTGACGGCCGGGAACGCGCCGGACGGGAACGCGGCGGGCGGGGACCCGGCATGAACCGTGTCCCCGCCCGCTCGCCCGCCCGGACCACCGGGACCGGACCACCAGGACCAGCCCGTGGTCCGATGCCTCAGCCGCCTCAGCCGCCTCAGCCGCCTCAGCCGCCTCAGCCGCCTCAGCCGCCTCAGCCGCCTCAGCCGCCTCAGCCGCCTCAGCCGCCTCAGCCGCCCTGGTCGCCCCGGCCGCCCCGGGGGTCAGTCGACCTCGGCGACCGCCTGCGCGAACTGCGCCGAGTACAGCCGGGCATACGCGCCGCCGGCCGCCAGCAGCTCCTCGTGCGTGCCCTGCTCGACGATCGAGCCGTTCTCCATCACCAGGATCACGTCGGCGTCCCGGATGGTGGAGAGCCGGTGCGCGATCACGAAGCTGGTGCGCCCGTGCGCCAGGCGCGCCATCGCCTTCTGGATCAGCACCTCGGTACGGGTGTCGACGGAGCTCGTCGCCTCGTCGAGCACCAGGATCACCGGGTCGGACAGGAACGCCCGGGCGATGGTGATCAGCTGCTTCTCGCCCGCGCTGACGCCGGAGCCCTCGTCGTCGATCACCGTGTCGTAACCGTCCGGCAGGGTGCGGATGAAGCGGTCGGCGTGGGCCGCCCTCGCCGCCTCCTCGATCTCCTCCCGGCCGACCTCGCGCGAAGCGCCGTACGCGATGTTCTCGGCTATCGTCCCGCCGAACAGCCAGGTGTCCTGGAGCACCATGCCGATGCCCGACCGCAGTTCGTCGCGCGACATCTTCGCCACGTCGACCCCGTCGAGGGTGATCCGGCCGCCCGTCACCTCGTAGAACCGCATCAGCAGGTTGACCAGGGTGGTCTTGCCGGCGCCGGTCGGGCCGACGATCGCGACCGTGTGACCCGGCTCGACGTTCAGCGAGAGGTCCTCGATGAGCGGCTTCTCCGGGTCGTAACGGAACGACACCTTCTCCAGCGAGACGCTGCCTCGCAGCTCCTTCGGCCGCTCGGCCTCGCCCGGCGCCGGGTCGGGGCTCTGCTCCTCGGCGTCCAGCAGCTCGAAGATCCGCTCGGCCGACGCGACGCCCGACTGCACCAGGTTCGCCATCGAGGCGACCTGGGTCAGCGGCATCGAGAACTGCCGCGAGTACTGGATGAACGCCTGCACGTCACCGATCGACAGCGAACCGGAGGCGACCCGCAGACCGCCGACGACCGCGATCAGCACGTAGTTCAGGTTCGACACGAACATCATCAGCGGCTGCATGATCCCGCTGTTGAACTGCGCCTTGAACCCGGCCTCGTACAGCGCCTCGTTCTGCTCGGCGAAGTCCTTCGCGGACTCCTCCTGCCGCCCGAAGACCTTCACCAGGGTGTGCCCGGTGTACATCTCCTCGATATGGGCGTTGAGCTTGCCGGTCACCTTCCACTGCTGCACGAACTGCGGCTGCGAGCGCTTGCCGACCCTCGTCGCCACGATCACCGACAGCGGCACCGTCACCAGCGCGACCAGCGCCAGCAGCGGCGAGATCCAGAACATCATGACCAGCACGCCGACGATGGTGAGCAGCGAGTTGATGAGCTGACCCATCGTCTGCTGCATCGTCTGCGAGATGTTGTCGATGTCGTTGGTCGCCCGGCTGAGCACCTCGCCGCGCTTCGACTGGTCGAAGTACGACAGCGGCAGCCGCGACAGCTTCGTCTGGATGTCCTCGCGCAGCCGGAACACGACCCGGTTGATGATCCGGATCGACAGCCGGGTCGAGACCAGCATCAGCAGCCCGGCCACGACGTAGACCGCCAGCGCCAGCAGCAGCACGTCGCCGACCGCGCCGAAGTCGATGCCGCGACCGGGGACGAAGTCCACCCCGGACAGCATGTCGGCCAGCCCGCTGTCGGACTTGTGCAGGCCCTCGACGACCTGCTCCTTCGTGGCGCCCTCGGGCATTCGCCGGCCGATGACCCCGGCGAACACCAGGTCCGTCGCCCGGCCGAGGATCTTCGGCCCCACCACCGAGAGGCCGACGCTCAGCGCCCCGGCCGCCAGCATCGCGTAGAGCGAGGACCGTTCCGTGGCGAAACGTCTCAGCAGCCGCTTCGCCGAGCCCTTGAAGTCCGTGGAACGGTCGGTCGGCGCGCCGCCCGCCATCATGCGTCCGCCAGGCCCGGCCATTACGCGGCCTCCGCTTCCGTCAGCTGGGAGAGCACGATCTCCCGGTACGTCTCATTTCCGTCCATCAGCTCGCGATGGGTGCCGGACCCGACGACCCGGCCCTCGTCGAGCACCAGGATCCGGTCCGCGTCGCGGATCGTGGACACCCGCTGCGCCACGATCACCACCGTCGCCTCCGCCGTCTCCCGGGCCAGCGCCGTGCGCAGCGCGGCGTCGGTCGCGTAGTCGAGGGCCGAGAACGAGTCGTCGAAGAGATAGATCTCCGGCCGCTGCACCAGCGTCCTGGCGATCGCCAGACGCTGACGCTGCCCGCCCGAGACATTGGTGCCGCCCTGCGAGACCGGCGCGTCCAGACCATGCTCCAGCGCCTCGACGAACTCCTTGGCCTGCGCCACCTCCAGCGCGTGCCACAGCTCCTCGTCCGTCGCGTCCGGGTTGCCGTACCGCAGATTCGTCGCGACCGTCCCGGAGAACAGATACGGCTTCTGCGGGACGAGACCCACCGTCCCCGCCAGCAGCTCCGGGTCCAGCGTCCGCACGTCCGTGCCGTCGACCAGCACCTGGCCGTCCGTCACGTCGAACAGGCGCGGCACCAGTCCGAGCAGCGTCGACTTCCCGCTGCCGGTCGACCCGATGATCGCGGTGGTCTCGCCGGGGCGGGCCACCAGATCCACCGCCCGCAGCACCGGTTCCTCGGCGCCCGGGTAGCGGAAGTCCGCGCCCCGGATCTCCAGATGGCCGTGGGCGCGCAGCTCACGGACCGGCTCGACCGGCGGCACCACGCTCGACTCGGTCTCCAGGACCTCCTGGATGCGCTCGGCGCACACCTCGGCCCGCGGCACCATCATGAACATGAAGGTGGCCATCATCACCGACATGACGATCTGCATCAGATAGGCGAGGAACGCGGTCAGCGCGCCGATCTCCATGCCGCCGCTGTCGATGCGGTGGGCGCCGAACCAGACCACGGCGATCGACGACACGTTCACCACCGTCATCACGGTCGGGAACATCAGCGCCATCAGCCGGCCGGTGGACAGCGCCACGTCCGTCAGCTCGTCGTTGGCGCCGCGGAACCGCTTCTCCTCGTAGCCGTCGCGGACGAAGGCGCGGATGACCCGGTTGCCGGTGATCTGCTCGCGCAGCACCCGGTTCACGGTGTCGACCCGCTCCTGCATGGTGCGGAAGAGAGGGCGCATCCGCTTGACGATCAGACCCACCGCGATGCCGAGCACCGGCACCACCGCGAGCAGCACCGACGACAGCGGGACGTCCTGGCCCAGCGCCAGGACCACGCCGCCGACGCACATGATCGGCGCCGACACCATCAGCGTGAACGTCATCAGCACCAGCATCTGGACCTGCTGGACGTCGTTGGTGGTACGGGTGATCAGCGAGGGCGCGCCGAACCGCCCGACCTCCCGCGCGGAGAACGACTGGACCCGGTCGAAGATCGACGCCCGCACGTCGCGCCCGAGGGCGGCGGCGGTGCGTGCGCCGTGGTAGACCGCGCCGATGTTGCAGGCGACCTGGACGATGCTGACGGCGATCATGATGCCGCCGAACTCCAGGATGTAGCCCGTGTCCCCCTTCACGACACCGCTGTCGATGATGTCGGCGTTCAGGGTGGGCAGGTAGAGGGTGGCGCAGGTCTGCAGGAACTGCAGCAGTACCAGCAGCAGGATGGGTTTCTTGTACGGGCCGAGATGGGCCCGCAGGAGTTTTATGAGCACGCGTGTCTCTCGGAGTCGGCGGAGGTCGGGAGGCGACCCATTTTCCGGTACCCCGCAGTGAGGCCGCGAACGGTTTTGCTCAAGACCGGGTAAAAAAACAGACCGAGTACATGTGTAGTGGAAGGGGCTCCGTCACATGTACTCGGTCACGCCGTCCCGTGCGGCGCCCGCGCGCCGTCCGCGAGGCGTGTTGTGCCGCCCGCGCGCCGCGCCGTGCCGTCCGTGAGGAGCGCCGTGCCGTCCCCGCGCGCCTGCCGCTCGTGCGGGCGTGTTGCGCCGCGCCCGTGCCGCTGAGCGAGGCGTGCCGCGCCGTGCCCGTGCCGCTGAGCGAGGCGTGCCGCGCCGCGCCGCGCGTCCAGCTGTTCGCCCGCCCGCTCGCCCGCCCGTTCGCTCGCGCGTCGCGATGCGCGGTGCCCCACGGGGGCCGGATCAGGACGCGGATCAGGTCGCCGGAGCGAACGCCCCCGGGTGGATCTGGTCCCGCGTCGCCACGTACTGCTGGCGCACCGCCTGGCCGACCGCCAGGTCCTCGCCGGGTTCCAGCACCTGCGCGGCCGCGCCCTGCCAGGCCGGGGGAGTGCGCGGATCGGCGGTGCCCTGCGAGACCCCCAGCGCCCAGGCAGCCTGCCGGGCCGCGCCCAGCGCCGCGTACTCGGCCGGCTGCGGGACGACCACCTGCGTGCCGAACAGCGCGGGTGCCACCGCCTGCACGGCAGGCAGCTCGGCCGCCGCGCCCAGCAGGAACACCCGCCGCACCTCGACGCCCCGGCCGCGCAGCACGTCGAGCGCGTCGGCCAGCGAGCACAGCATCCCCTCGAACGCCGCCCGCGCCAGATGCTCCGGCTTCATCGACTCGCGCCGCAGCCCGCACAGCGTTCCCGCCGTGTGCGGCAGATGCGGGGTGCGCTCACCCTCCAGATACGGCAGCAGCACCAGCCCGGACGCGCCCGGCGTCGACTTCAGCGCCAGCGCCGACAGCTCCTCCAGCCCCTCCGCGCCCACCATCTCGGCGGTCCCGCGCAGGGCCCGTACCGCGTTCGACGTGTACACCACCGGCAGATGCATCCCGGTCGCGTCCGCGAGCGAGGTGATCATCCCGTTCGGGTCGGACAGCGCCTCGTGGTGCACCGCCATCACCGAACCAGAGGCCCCCAGCGACACCACCGCGTCGCCCGTCCCGAGTCCGAGCCCGAACGCCGCCGCCATCGTCTCGCCCGTGCCCGCCGAGATCAGCAGCCCCTCGGGCGTCGTTCCGGCGGTGTCGGAGGGGCCGAGCACCTCCGGCAGCCCGGCCTGCTGACCGAGCGCCAGCTCCACCAGATCCGGCCGGTAGGAACCGGTGGCCGCCGACCAGTAGCCGGTGCCGGACGCCGCGCCCCGGTCGGTGGTCCGCCGGGCCGGACGCCCCAGCAGCTGCCACACCAGCCAGTCGTGCGGCTGGAGCACCGCGGCCACCCGCCGGGCCGCCTCCGGCTCGTTCCGGGCCAGCCAGCGCAGCTTCGCCACCGGCTGCGTGGCCTGCGGGACCATCCCGACCGCGTCGGCCCACGCCCCGCGCCCGCCCAGCAGGTCGATCAGATCCGCCGCGGCGGCCTGCGCCCGCTTGTCGTTGCCGACCAGCGCCGGCCGCACGGGCGCGCCCTGGTGGTCCAGGGGAACCAGGCCGTGCTGCTGCGCGGAGACGCCGATGGCCTGCACGCCTTCGAGCAGCCCGCCGCCGGCCGCCTCGCCGAGCGAGAGCAACCACGCCTGCGGGTCGACCTCGGTGGCCTTCGGTTCGACGGGGTGGGCGGCGTAACCCCGGCGCAGCACCGCGCCCGTGTCCGTGTCGCAGACGACGATCTGAGTGAAGGCGGAAGAGCTGTCCAAGCCGGCGACTATCCCCATGCACACGATTCTGCCGCACCGCGGGCCCCTCTCCGTACCGCCGGCACGGCGGCGCCGGGAACCGCCCCGCTCAAGCGCCGCCGCCGTCCCGGGAGCCCGCGCGCCGCCGCCGTACGCTGGGCCCGCGCGCCGCCGCCGCCGTCCCGGCGGGCCGGGCTCCGGCCCTCACGTGTTCGAGGTGCCCCAGTCGTCCTCGCCGTTCCGCGCCCGGCCCCGGTTCCGCAGCGAGCGCACCCGGGCGGTCACCGAGGCGGGCGCCTTCTCCTCGATCTTGCCGCTCACCGTGTGGCAGGCCCGGCCCGCCAGATCGCGGCCGCTGCGCGCCGCGGACTCGGCGGTGTTGCGCACGGCCGGGTTCTGGGCGAACTGGCGCGCGGACTTCTTCAGCTGCTCGTAACGCTCGCGCCCGGCCCGGGTCCCGATCACGTACCCCAGGGCCAGTCCGGCGATGAACGTGAGCCGGTACCGCATGGCTGCCACCCTTCCTTGCTCAGTGCGCCGCTCCGTGCGACGTGTGCTGCCCGCTTACCCGCGGGCACCCGAGATCACCCCGGGGGATACCGATTGGCAAAGCACCCCCCTGCTTGCGCTAATGTATGTGTCGCAGCGAGCGCGCGCCGCCCGGCAGTAGCCAGGAGGGCGGGAGCTCGGTGCAGATGTGCCAATCCCCTGTAGCTCAATTGGCAGAGCAGCCGGCTGTTAACCGGCAGGTTACTGGTTCGAGTCCAGTCGGGGGAGCGCGATCCCCTGTAGCTCAATTGGCAGAGCATTCGGCTGTTAACCGGAGGGTTACTGGTTCGAGTCCAGTCGGGGGAGCAGATCGGAAGAGGACCCTGCGGGGTCCTTTTTCGCATGCCCGCGTCCGGGTCTCGCCCGCCCACGCCCGGGCCGGCGCCCGACCGGCCGCGCCGCGACCCGGTGGTGCGGATGGGGCGTAGGTGACTCTTTCGCGTGTACTTCGCCCCATCCGGAACCCGGCAAGGGGGTGCCGGGGTCTTCATGGTCGTGCGAAGCCGACCATCCGGAGCGAGAGATCGTATGACCGGCTATGCTGCGGCAGACGGCGCGCACACTTGTACGCGCCACGCCGAAAAGGGGCGGTAGCTCAGCCGGTTAGAGCAGCGGACTCATAATCCGTCGGCCGTGGGTTCGAGTCCCACCCGCCCCACTCAAGCAGAAACGTCGTGACCTGCGGAAATGGCCTCAAGGGGCTACTCGGACGGTAGCAAACGCTGCACAAACGCTGCACCGACTCACCGTAGGCTCCTTCGTATGGCATACATCAGGACCAACGAGCGCATCAGCGGTGACCCCTCCTACACCGTGATGTGGCGGGCCGGCGGTTCGCGAACGGGCAAGACTCAGCGTGAGACCTTCGATGACGAGGGCGCGGCGAGAAACGTTTCTGCGATTTCGTCAATGGTCACGGACAGCAATGGCCGCCGGGCTGGATCAAGGGGGTCGGATTCAGCGAGCCGGACGAGGAAGCCGTGCCGGAATCGCACTGGTTCCGGGTGTACGCCCACGCCCATGTGGCCCTGTTGACTGACATATCGGACCACACGCGAATCAACTACACCCGATTCATCGACCGCCACATGATCCCTTGGTTCGGCGAGCTGTCAGTGTCGGATCGGGGTCCCAAGATCACTCATGATCACGTCAGCCAGTGGATTCTGGATCTCAAGGACGGGAAGCCCGGACCCTTCCACCCGCCGGGAACCAAGCGCCGCGCCTATGCACGGAAGACGATCGCCAACTTGCACGGGCTGCTCTTCGGCATCCTTCAGTCGGCCGTCGATGCCGATCCGGCGCTGCGAGACTCGAACCCCTGTGCACACACCAAGCTGCCCAAGGCAAATGACACCGAGGACGACGAGGTGTTCCTCGAACCAGAGGAGTTCGCTCTCCTGCGAACGCACATTCGCGCTGACGCGATCGACATCGTCGATGTTCTGGTAAGCACTGGCCTTCGGTGGGGAGAGGTCACGGCTCTTCAACGCCGAAGTCACCCAGAAAACGGCAGAACTGGTCACCGCGTCGGTCACCACCACCCTCAGCCGGGCCCGGCAGTCGCTCGCATCCGAAACCACGGCGACGGTAGCCCACTGGCTCACCGGCGACGACCTGTACGAGGTACACGAGCCCACAGCCCGGCCCAGCCGCCGAGTCCGGCCGGAACCGGCCCGCCAGAGGACACCCGAACCGGCATACCGCCAGGCCGAGGACGTCCAGTGGCGCAACCTGCTGGTCACCAACGCGGAAATGGCCGAGTTCCTGACCATGCTGCACGCGGGCGGCGCGCCGAACTCCCGCCACGGAAACCACCTGTTCGCCTGCCCGATGCCTTACGAGCGCGGCGGACGCCTCCACTACGAACCCGCCGACCGGCGATGGCGGGTCAGCCGCGGATACGAGGCGCACCCCGCCTACTGGGTCACCTGGATCGGGGCGGCGCTCATGGCCGCATGGTCCGGAGCACGCCTGCCCACCCGTGCCGAAGCGCTGCGTGCGACGAAGGGAGCCCGCGCGCACAACGCTGACTACTTCGTAGGCGACGCGTGCTCCGTCGCGGAACCCGGGCTGGGAGACCGCGAGATCCACCACGCGATCGGCAACGTACAGATCTGGTGCGCCGACGGCCCCGAACAAACTGAAGCGCAGCCTGTCCAGCGGTACTTGTTCGGAGCGGCCTGGAACACCCCGAGCACCGAAGAGGCAGTGACGGCCATCCGCTCTCGCTATCTGCTGGGCTCCTCGCGAGGCGTCGGCATCCGCCTGGTGCGCGACCCCCGCACCACGGACGCCGCCCGGCTCGGGGCATGGGAGCTGGCACACCGGATCAACCGCTGGACCGACGCCGTCGACAACTCCGCACGAACCACGCCGGGCGGGCTCGACCGCCTGCTGCTCAGCACGCTGGGCTCATAGACCGATAGCGGACTTCGGCCCCATGTACGACCCGGCGCCCGGGAACTCGTCCCGGCACAGCTTCACGAACAGGTCACTGAATCCCAGAGCGGGCAAGTCGTCCAGCGCCACGAACTCGACGCCCCGAATCGGCCGACTGTCCGCGCCCTCCTCGACGACCCCGATCTCCCCGCCGACAAGGCGGGCCTCGAAGGTGATGTGAACGACGTGAGCACCCGCGTTGTCGCACAGGTACAGCAACCGGCCCACCTCCACCTCGGCGCCGGTCTCCTCCCGCATCTCCCTGACCAACGCCTCTTCCAGCGTCTCGCCGTCCTCGACCTTGCCCCCGGGCAAGGACCAGCTCCTGGGACCGTCCGTGTCCTGGTTCAGCAGCAGAACCCTGCCGTCCTCGATGACGATGCCCGTCACGCGTGTGTGCATCCGCCGACGCTATCGCCCGCGGACCCGGTTCGAAGGGGAGAACGATGAAACAGCCGTCACCCTCTGGGGTGCCGCCCGTCGTGATCGCCGCAGGAGGACTCGGAACGCGGGTAGGTTCCTGGTCCCCGTACCTGCCCAAGGAACTGCGCCCGGTCCGCGGCCGACCGGGACTCGCCCACATCCTCGACGAAGCCGCCGCCACCGGGAGCCGCCACGCTGTAGTGATCCACCACCCGTACTACACGCCCCTGATCGAATGGACCCGTCAGGTCCTTGCCCCCGGGGCCCTGGCTCGCTACCAGACACTCACCAACCAGCCTCTGGAGCAGCCACCGCCCGCCGAAGCCCTCCAGCTCGACTTCATCGCCCAGCACGGCAGATACGCCGATGTCACATCCGTACTGAACGGTGCCGAACACCTGCGCACCAGGGAGTTCTACGTGGTCTTCGCTGACAACGTCGACCCGACGCACGCGGCGCTGCTCGCCCTCGCCACAGCGACCTCACCGGGAACCCCTGCGGTGCTCGCCACACCGTTCGACACGGACGCGGCGCGCCACTTCGGTGTGATCGTCTGCTCGGGCGAAGGCCCAGTGCGACGGATGCGGCGACTGGTCGAGAAACCGGACCGCGAGCACTCGATCCGGCTGGAGGCCGAGCACGGGGCCGCCAACCTCCGCCTCCTCCAGGGACGGGTGCGGGTGACCCCAGGGCTGCTGCACCACCTGGCCGCAGCCGTGCACGGGATGGCCGAAACGAAACTCTCCCTCGCGCTGGCCTCTTACGCCCGGTCCCACCGTGTCGACGTCGTCACCAGCACGCGGCCCTTGACGGACCTCGGCATGCCGAGCCGCGAAGAATCCGATGGCAAGGGCAGCATGTGTGCGGCTCTGCCTGTGTGGAACCAACTCGGCTACCGCCGGGCCGCTGGACGGTAGTGCCGCGTGGCCCGCCACAGAGGCTGAGGCGGTCAAATCGCCCGGCTCGATCTCCTGCTGGACATGGGAACAGCTCCAGCGCAGCGGCGAAGCGCGCAGCTCCTCATGCCCGTGCTCCTGGAGGCCACCGTCAAGTTCGGCAAAGGCCACCGGGCCGAATCGGTCCGCGGAACACCCCCGCGCCGGCGGGAAGGACGAATCGAGGCTCAGGCTGGTCCCCGACCTCCCCGGAACACCCCCGCGTCGGCGGGAAGGACCGGCACGCACAGGCCCCATGGGGCCTCTGTGACGGAACACCCCCGCGTCGGCGGGAAGGACTGCTTCTGGTACGCCGCGAAGAGGGCCGCCAGCGGAACACCCCCGCGTCGGCGGGAAGGACACCAGGCCGGGCACCTTGTGGAGGTACGTCAGCGGAACACCCCCGCGTCGGCGGGAAGGACGTGCGGTACGCCCCGGCCGTCTACGAGAAGCACGGAACACCCCCGCGTCGGCGGGAAGGACTCGGCGAGGACGTCGGCGACCTCTTCGCCCCGCGGAACACCCCCGCGTCGGCGGGAAGGACTGGATCTACGGGGACCCGGAGGGGTGGCGGTTCGGAACACCCCCGCGTCGGCGGGAAGGACCCTGACACCGACCCACCGACCCGAGAAGAGGACGGAACACCCCCGCGTCGGCGGGAAGGACGGCGCACCCGACACCCCCGGCGGCCTCCGCTGCGGAACACCCCCGCGTCGGCGGGAAGGACTCGCGCAGCCGGTACTCGACCTGTGCGTCCGCCTGGAACACCCCCGCGTCGGCGGGAAGGACCCGACCATGGAGGAGTCGGACCCGCGTCGCACCGGAACACCCCCGCGTCGGCGGGAAGGACGTGAGCCCGACGAAGAGACCGCCGAGGATCTTCGGAACACCCCCGCGTCGGCGGGAAGGACGGCGGGGCCGGGGCGTCGAGCCCCGGCATCTCCGGAACACCCCCGCGTCGGCGGGAAGGACGCTCCACCGCTGCGCGTATTCATCTCCGGCTGCGGAACACCCCCGCGTCGGCGGGAAGGACCGGGTCGGGCCTTTCCAGGACCGCCTGGACGGCGGAACACCCCCGCGTCGGCGGGAAGGACGGCAAGCGTGAGGCAGCCGGTTGGGCAAGCGACGGAACACCCCCGCGTCGGCGGGAAGGACGCACACAGCCTCCCCGTGGATCCGGACACCATCGGAACACCCCCGCGTCGGCGGGAAGGACGCCTTGACGTACGGTAATTCTCGTCAAGGAGGCGGAACACCCCCGCGTCGGCGGGAAGGACGGGGTCGCCTACCGGGGCCGTGGCCTGCGCGACGGAACACCCCCGCGTCGGCGGGAAGGACGGCGCATGACGCTCTCCCAGCTCTCGCCGAAGCGGAACACCCCCGCGTCGGCGGGAAGGACTCTCCTCCCCGACGGCATCGGAGATGCCCTGGCGGAACACCCCCGCGTCGGCGGGAAGGACGAGCACCCGGACATGACCATCACCCGCGCCCACGGAACACCCCCGCGTCGGCGGGAAGGACGCGGCCAGGACCAGCGGGGACCAGCGCAGGATCGGAACACCCCCGCGTCGGCGGGAAGGACGCAAGCCGAACGTCTGCGCCGGCCGCGTGCGGCGGAACACCCCCGCGTCGGCGGGAAGGACCCCGTCCCCGGCGCATCGCCCGCCTTGCCGTCCGGAACACCCCCGCGTCGGCGGGAAGGACGCCATCCACGCGTCGATGACCGCCCAGTCGGCCGGAACACCCCCGCGTCGGCGGGAAGGACTCAGCCCGTCCAGCCCGAGCGGGTAGACGTGGCGGAACACCCCCGCGTCGGCGGGAAGGACATGGTTGCGGAGCAGACCGGGCAGAGCCAGATCGGAACACCCCCGCGTCGGCGGGAAGGACCCGCTTCCGGGCTGGCGGTGGATCTTCTCTGTCGGAACACCCCCGCGTCGGCGGGAAGGACGTGGACGCGGTCGACGGGGGCGCGGTCGATGGCGGAACACCCCCGCGTCGGCGGGAAGGACACGCGCCGTGAGGCCGTCTGGGGCTCCTGTGACGGAACACCCCCGCGTCGGCGGGAAGGACGACCGCCGCCCCTACCGCGGCACCGAGTACGACGGAACACCCCCGCGTCGGCGGGAAGGACGCCAAGGCCGCTGTGCCCGGACGGCCTGCTGACGGAACACCCCCGCGTCGGCGGGAAGGACCCTCTTTCTCCGCGATAGTCGGAGGAAGAGGACGGAACACCCCCGCGTCGGCGGGAAGGACTCCCCGGAGAGCGCCTGTCCGACCTCGACGAGCGGAACACCCCCGCGTCGGCGGGAAGGACATGTGCTGCATGGTCAGCCGCCGGTTCGGGTTCGGAACACCCCCGCGTCGGCGGGAAGGACAACCAGTTCACCTTCGAGGTGGCGGGCGCCACCGGAACACCCCCGCGTCGGTGGGAAGGACCCGACCCCTTCCAACCACGGGCGGTTCCAGTGCGGAACACCCCCGCGTCGGCGGGAAGGACTGGGGTGTTGGCCGGCCTCCGTGAGAAGGTGGCGGAACACCCCCGCGTCGGCGGGAAGGACCCACTTGGACCGGGATGCACCAGCCTCATGCGCGGAACACCCCCGCGTCGGCGGGAAGGACGTCATCTTCTTCGGCGCCCGCTTCATCCGCTCCGGAACACCCCCGCGTCGGCGGGAAGGACAAGGCACCCGCACGGGCCAGGGCCCGCGCGTTCGGAACACCCCCGCGTCGGCGGGAAGGACGCCGGTTGTCACCAACTCAACGACTGGAGCGACGGAACACCCCCGCGTCGGCGGGAAGGACTCGACCCCGGACTGACGAAGATCAACCTCCCGCGGAACACCCCCGCGTCGGCGGGAAGGACACGATCGCGAGGGTCAGGGCCAGGCCGTGGAGCGGAACACCCCCGCGTCGGCGGGAAGGACGTTTCGGGGGTGTCCTGCTTCTTGGTCTTCTTCGGAACACCCCCGCGTCGGCGGGAAGGACAAGCCGCTGTCCGAAGAGCGGGCCTGGATCGACGGAACACCCCCGCGTCGGCGGGAAGGACCCGAGGGCGGCCCACCGCAGATCCTTGGCCACCGGAACACCCCCGCGTCGGCGGGAAGGACATGACCGAGCAGCCCATCACCGGCGGATTCGACGGAACACCCCCGCGTCGGCGGGAAGGACCGCGTCGATCACCGCCCAGTCGGCGCGGGACACGGAACACCCCCGCGTCGGCGGGAAGGACCCTTTCTGACCTGCGCACTAGGGAGGGCTTTGCACTTCCTTGACTTTTGGTGCCGCTGTCATGCGGATGAGGGTGAGTCCGTCGAGATCGATAGGGGCCCGGCGGCGGGTGCCGGCGGTGCGTATGGCGTATCCCTGCTCCGTGGGGGCTGGGTGAACAAGGACGGCGGCGCCGTTACCGACAGTGTTGCTAACGGCGTGCCAGAGCTCGTCGCGGACGCGGGCGGAGACGCTGCCGACGAAGATCCCGGGGACGACTTCGCTGGTCCATCGGCTGAGGGCACCGCGCAGGTGGTCGGGGACGGCCGTGGTAGCGATTACGACCATGGAGGGCATTACTCTCCTCCGTCTGCGTAGTTGACGCCGGCGGGGAGTGCTCCCGTCTTGGGGTCCCAGAGATGGACCATCTGGACATCGCGTCGTTCGGGGTGTTCTTCCTCATCGACTGCGTCTGCGGTCATGTCGGTCTGGCGCGTCGTGAGCAGGGTTTGGACGTCGCGAACGATGCGGGGGAGTAGGCGCAGGAGCCGGAGGTCTTCGCGGAAGCGGCGCCGGGCTTCCTGCTCGGGGTTGGCGGAGTCATGGAGGGCGAAAGCGAGGGGGAGAGTGGTCTCGGCCTTGTAGAGGTCTGCGATGTCGTAGACGAAGGCGTGCTGGGTGCCAGCGTGGACGAATCCGAGGGCTGGGGAGAGGCCGAGGGCGAGCAGGGCTGCGTGGACGATGCCGTAAAGGCAGGTGTTCGCTGCTGACAGCGCGAGGTTGACCGGGTCCTGGGAATGCCACTGGTCTGGGCGGTAGTTACGGCGGAAGCGTCCGATGCCGTGCTGTTGGGCAAGGATCTTGTAGAACGCCTTCATGCGCTGACCTTCCAAGCCGCGCAGCTGGTCCAGAGTGACGGGCTGCGGAAGCTCGGTGTCCGGGAACCGCATGCCGTACATGCGGACAGCGATCTCAAGGCGGCGGGTGGGTTCGGACCAGCAATTGACCTGCTGTTCCAGCCAGTGGGTGGTGAGGGAGTCCGGGAGGATTCCGGCGTAGGCCCGTACGCCGCCTGCTCCGACGCAGACGACGCTGGTGCCGTGGCGGGCGAGCGTGGTCAGGGCCGGTGTGGTGACGGACACTCCTGGACCCAAGAGCAGACAGGACAGGGCGGCTGTCGGGATGTAGACGAGATCGGTGCGGTGCTCGTCGACTTTGATCTGGGCGCATACCCCAGTGTCGTCCTGCACCACCCGGACCATGTCGAGGTAGAGGAACGACAGAGAGTCCGCTACGCGGGGCAGCATGGCCAGGGTGGGCGCGGCGAGGCGTCTGCGTACGTCGTCGCCCCGTCGTGGCGCGCTCACGGCGTTCGTACCGGGGAGAGGCTGAGCAGGCCCGCGCCGTATGGCTTGCCGCGTCCGATGCCGTGAAGGATGGCTGTACGGAGGGCATCGGGGTCGGTGACGGTGGCGTGGCCGTCGTAGCGGATCAAGTTGTGTCGTATGCGGCGTGCATCTTCCTGACGAGAGCGGGCGGGCTGCAGGCTGGTGGGGGTCAGGACGTGTAGTTGCAGGCCAGCTTCACCGGCTCGTCGTAGCCACCACTGGTCGGCGTCAGCGCCTGCGAGCGGGACGATTCGCCCACGTTTCCCCTTCTCGTTCAGGGAGAGCCGTTCTCGCTTGGAGGGGGTGAGGACAATGCGGTAGCGGACAGCGATTCCGTTGCGTAGTGCGGTGAACATCGGAGCGAGGCTCTTGATGTCCGCTTGTCCGTATTCAGCGGGCAAGCGGGCGGGATCGAGCTGGTGGGCTTGGACCAGGAGGGTGCTGGCGGTGTCGGTTTCGTCGATGCGGTACAGAAGCCCGGCCTGGCGGCGGGGACACTCGCCGAGGCCGTCGGGGACCATTCGCATGATGGTGCGGTGCATCTCAGCGGCATCGCGTAGATCCCTTTGGACCTCGCGGCTGTAGGGGTTGAGACGGATGCGTGCGATCACCGGGTGGTCGTTCATGCGAGTTCCTCGGCGTGTGCGTAGTCGATCAGACGCGACATCAGCGCTTCTTGCGGGCCGGCCAGGTCGCGGGGAACTGACTCGATGGTGCGGTAGAGACGGCGGCCGGCGTAGCGGCGGCCGTGCTGAGCGAAGTTCACGGGCTCGTCGTTCACCTCGATGACGCCGAGGGGGGCGGCGGCTTTCCCGCTGCGAGGCGGAGCTTGTTCCCAGAGGAATTCCACGGCAAGTGGAGTGCCTGCGCTTTGCTGCAGCGGTGCAGTCCGGCTGAGCGGGACCCGGGTACGAAGTTCCTCTTCGGGATCGTCGACGCAGCGACGCAGGAGGAACGGCTCATCGGGCGGGCACGAGCGGCGGCCCAGGTATGGCGCCCAGCAGGGGTGGCTCAGGGCATCCGCGAGGCGTTCTACGGTCTCGTTCGTTGCGCTGACGGCAACGACGAACACGGCGTCGGCGAGGTAGTGCCGGTTGGTGACGACGGCGGCTCCTTTGTTGCTGCCTCCGCTGGTGGCAGCGGTGCGGTCCTTGGGGAAGCCGCCGCCGACGGTGTGGTAGTCGATGAGCCGGTTGCCCGGCCGGTCCACGCGTACGGTGATCCGCAGTTCGTGGTACTTCTCGAGGTCGGCGTCGTCACGGCTGATTCCCTCGGCTGCGGCGAACATTCCGACAAGCGCGGAGCGGGTCGGGAAGGGCGCGGTGTCCCGTTCCCAGGAGAACGCGGACCGTTCGCCCCAGGACTGCAGGGGGCCGGCCAGCCGAATCAGCAGCCCGCTCACTGCCCGCCCTCCGAGGGGGGTACGGCGGCCGCGACAGCGGTGTCGATGAGCTGGGCGTAGGAGTCGTGGGCGTCGCCGATCCCGGTGTACTTCTCCTCGGGGGCGATGGTGGTGTGGCCGTGGAAGCGGTGGGTGCTGGGGCCTGTGAGGCGGTTGATGTTTCCGGCGTAGACGTCGAGGGCCTTTCGGGAGGGCTGGGAGAAGCCGCCCTGCCGGTCGCCGGTGACGGGGGTCTCGAAAGCTGCGGCCAGGGAGAGAGGGCGGTGTTTCCGCACGGCGAGATAGGCGAGATCCGGA
This sequence comes from Streptomyces tyrfis, assembly GCF_037034285.1. NCBI lineage: Bacteria > Bacillati > Actinomycetota > Actinomycetes > Kitasatosporales > Streptomycetaceae > Streptomyces > Streptomyces tyrfis. Next base: position 129,765 of record NZ_JBAGJZ010000022.1, read on the forward strand.
ACCGTGTGCGGGGCGGTGCTGTTCTTCTTGGCCTGCGGGAGAGAAAGCAGGAAGTGCCCGGCGAAGGAGCTGAGCACGGTCCGGGCGGCCTCTGTGTCGCCCTCCAGGTTCTTCAGCAGGTCGGTGACGTTGACAGTCGCGTACCGGTAGAAGACGCCGGCGCTGAATTCGGCGGTGTCGAGGTGACCGCTGCCGGTCTCGGCCTCACCCAGCCAGTCGTCGACAGCGGTGAAGTAGTCACGCTGCGGTTCGGCGGCGTGAGTGGTGAAAGCATGGGCGACCTGGGCTGCTCCGTCCACGTTGGCATCGGGGAGTTCGGCGAGCATGCGGCCCAGCAAGCTGATGGAGGCGGTGCGCCGCTTGAGGGTCGCCTCGATCTCGCTGGGCGGCAACACCTTTCCGGGGTTCTTCTTGCCCAGAGCCTGTTCCAGTGCTTCGCGGTGCTTGGTGCACACCGCGGCCAGCTCGTCGATGGCGGCTTCCGGCAGGAACAGCAGTACTGAGGTGTGGCCTTCCTTCTCCGTGCCGATGCCCTTCTTCCCGGCGCTCGCGGCGACCTGCGCTCCGGCGAACGCGGCCAAGTCGTCCGGCCAGCCGACCCTGGCCAATGCCTCCCGCACCTTCACCGGAACCATCCGCGTGCGGGCGGCCCTCTCCCCGAGATCCTGTTCGACGCCGAGCCGGATGGCCCGCTTCCAGGACTGGCTGGACACCCGGATACGAGAAGTGTTGCCGTAGCGCACCTGCTTCGGCGATCCAAGATCATCACGGTTGAGGTTGGCTGCAGGCACGGACTGCAGGGCGCTCAGATCAAGGTAGAGGCTCATCGGTCGTTCTCCTCGGCAGACTCAGGGGCGGCGGGGTCGGTTTCACCGGTGGCGGTGCGGAAGTAGCTGTCGAGCCAGCGGGTGGCGATGCGATCACGGTTGCGGTTCCACCAGGCCATGTCCTCCAGAAGAACCGCCCAGTCGACCGCGATACCGCCGTTGTGAAGCTGCTGCACCAGAGCGGGCAAGCCGCGGTGGACTGCATCGCTGCTCTGCCGGGCCATCAGATGCAGGACGCTCTCTGCGGAATTCGCCTTGAGAACGCCTTTGGCGACACCTTGGCCGAGGGAAGCCCCCAGGTTGGGGCGTTCGTACCACCGAACGGGCAAGCTTTCGTCCGGAGCGGCTTCACGGACCGTACGGGGCCGCGCGGCGATCAGCGCGGCCACCGCGTAGTACGCCCGCCGGACATCGGCGTAGTCCTGGTCGTCGTGGTCGCGCAGCCACGGAACGACGTAGCGGTGTGTGTAGTTGCACCGCTCTACTGGCAGGCCGACGCCGCGGCGCAGCTCGGCACGAGTTCGTGTCGTCTCGCACAAATGGAGCACGTAGGAGACGAACCGGTCCGAGACGCGGTCGGTCGAGGGGTTCGGCGGAGCGGGGGCCGCTGGCGCGGAATCGGTCATGAGATGTCCCTGACGTGCGAGAGAGGCAGGTGATGAAGGAGCGGAAGCCGCTGTGGGAGCTGCTGGTCCGGCTCAGTTGGAGTCGGACGGCTGCCAAAGCGCGAGGAGCAGGCCACGGGCACGGTGGCGGGCACGGGCCACCCTGATGTCGGGCCGGTTGGCCTGGCCGATGGCTTCGTCGAGTGCGGCGAGGGCCGCGTCGACGAACGGCTTGTCGACCCGATTTCCTATCCGGCTCGGCTCGATGGCCTGCCAGAACGCCTCTTCTGCGGTCGGCCAGTACCGGGACAGGGCGGCCGTTGCCCATGGCCCGGGTTTACGGGCGTCCAGCTTGACTTTGGCCCCGGGCGAAGGGTCCGTACTGGTATCAGTGGCGATCTTCCAGGCGATCCTGGCCGCGAAGTCGAGCCGGTCACCGGTCTTCTCCGCGAAAGCGTGACAGCGACTGATGTGATGAGCCGTCTCCGGGGCGTTCTCCTCCTGCCACTGCAGGACCTGCGGCGTCGTCGCCTGGAACCAGCCACGGTCCTTCTGCTGTCCGTCCTGGTCGAAGCCGTAGGCGCGCACCCGCAGCCGGGGCAGCAGCGTCCGGGGCAGGTGCTCAAGGGCTGGCGGCCGCTGCGTGTCCTGTCGGCTGTCCTTCAGCAGCAGCGCGTCGAGGTCCCGCCACAGCGCCCTCGCCCCCTCGGCCTCCCGCGGCTGGAAGTCGCCGTCCTTGCGGCGGTCGAGAATCTGGTAGGGGTCATGCACCTGGTGAGGTGGCTCGTGAGTCGACCAGGTGATGTAGGCATCGGTCACGCTCTGGCAACCCTCGGAGGGCACGAGAAGAACGGCGTGGCGGAACCGGCCCGTCAGCAGCCTGCCCGGCCACGTCATCGACGGCAGATGTCCCAGAGGAGCGTTCAGTTCCTCCTCCCACGGGCAGGCATCCTTCACCTCCCAGTCGACCTCGAACTGGGGAGCCGGCACGGCCAGCACGAGTGTCGTGAACAGGTCGGGGCCCCACGGGAAGTAGGAAACCGACTTCCGCAAGGGGGCGGCGTCGCTACTGCCTGTGCGGTGGTCCGTGATCCGGCGGGGCGTGCACTGCCCGGACGGCCCGTAGTACAACTGCGCGATCAGGTGCCAGGCTGCCTCGACCGTCGACACGGGCACAGGTGCGGTGTCGGTGAAATGACCGAAAAGAACAGCCCCGTTGACCCCGGTTGGGCGACCCAAGACCAGCTTGTTGACTCCCGAGGAGTTGGGCGCCCCTTTCCCGTCCACGCACTGAGTGCGCAGCCGTGGATCTTGCAGAAAAGGCCGGGCCGGATCGAACAGATCGAACCGACCTGTCAGCGCTTCCTGGTCGAAGTAGGCGTCAACGGCGTCCGGGTGGAAACGACCGGATTTCAGGACGCGTTCGCGCAGTTCGTACCAGTCCTCGATCTCCTCCGCGACATCCCGGTCGTCGAGCCGGACTTCTCCGTCCCCCGCGATCCTCGCGGCGATCGATGCCAGCACCCGCATCAGGCCGGCTGCCGCCGGCGGCACCGGCAACTCCAGGTCCTTGATGCCATGAGCCTGCTTGAACAATTCGCGAAAACCGATGCATGCCGACGTCCCGGACCGGAGACGCACGGGGATCCACGGCTCAACTCGCAGGTCGAATCCCTCAGTCATGGTCAACCGCCTCGCTCTTGACTGTCCGCCCGCGACGCCAACACAGGCAGCACGCCCGCTGGCTTCGCATGGGCATCCAAGCAGGTGCCACTGACACTGGCGCCGGTTCCGGCCGCCGCAGCATCAGTAGAGCACCCTCAGACGGGCTGCGCAGCAAATTTCACAAGGTTGAAGAGCAAGGGTGCGGGGGACGGTGCGGCTTGCGCGGGGCCGCTCGTGTCTGTTAAGCCTTGTTCAACGCACTGCGGCGCGCGGTGAGTTGAGGCCGTTCCCGTCATCCAGAGGGTGGGCATCATGTCCATGCAAACTGCCGTGCCCGCACCCTGGGCCGCCGCAGCGCCTGCGGTACTTGTGGTAGCCGTCATTGTGATCGTGATCGGTCTTTCGGCCAGACGCGGCGGCCGTCGGCTCCTGCACCGCCCTGCTCCTGGGCGTCGCAGAAGCGCACCGCCGTCTTTCCCGTTGACCTCACGGAGATGCTGGCCCCTGGACACTTCGGTGCGACGGGGTTTCCCCGCTGACGTGGGGGTGTTTCGGTTGACGAGCACGGGCGCATTAGCGCCCCAGCCCCTTCCCCGCCGATGTGGGGGTATCCGCTGAGCCTGATGCTACCTACGGACGAGACCGAGATCATCGTCCAGGCGCAGCGACTTGCCACCCACCGTCACAGCCTGTGCCACGCCCATGTGTACGGGCTGACGCAGAACGCGAAGGTCCGCGAGCATGGGGTGTCCGGTCCATGACTCCGGTGGGGTGACGATGTCCGGATCCGCGTCCCGGAGCCAGTCCGCACGAACCGGGATGGTGCGTTGCATCACCGCTCGCACTGAAGCGACAGACATCTTGCCACCCGGTGCGGCATCCGGCAGTGGTTCCTCGCCAGCAAGGTCCAGAGTCGTCCGGCCATCTTCTTGGGCATAAGCGCACAGCAGCCGCACCGATTCGGCACCCAGTCGGGTGGAGACCTCCCACTCGTCCTCCTCGCCGGGTAGGTGGTGCAGGTCATGGAGGGTGTAGACGCTACGCGCGCGCTTTACGGCACGGAGGCCAGCCATGCTTCGCTCCGCCATCTCCTTACCTTTGTGGGCCGTCCAGGCTTTCGCCCGGGGGGCGCCCGGACTGTCCCAGTTGAACGTCTCATCGTTCCTATGGACAGTCTCGACCAACTCCTGCACGTCATCCGGGATGGAAACGACGCCTCCCTCGATCCCGGCAAGCGTGGCGGAGGTGGTGACAAGAAGATGCTCGGAGTACACCTCCCCCCACTGCACCGGCACCTCGCCCCCGCCAGCGATCGGATCGAGAACCACGAGAGAGGGCTGACCTGCCCAGGCCGGCCGACCCAGACCGCTGGGATAACCGTGCTGCGCCCAGTGGTTCTCATGCCGCCAGCACCGTCCGGCTCTCTGGAGCAGCAGGGACAGCGGGGCGAGGTCACTGATGACGATGTCCGCATCAAGATCGAGCGACTGCTCGACGACCTGGGTAGCGACGACGATCCGACGCGGCGGACGCGGGCCCTTGCGTCCCAACCCGTCGGTGACCTCACGGGTGCGGGCCTCCCGTACGTCGGCCGGGAAACGGGCGTGTAGCAACTGCACGTTGCCGCCCTCCGCGTGGGAGCGCCTGTCGAACCGTTCACGCAGCCGCAAGTAGGTCTCCTGAGCGTCCCCCACGGTGTTGCACACGACCAGGGCAACGCCGCCGTCGCCCTCGGTCACAGGTTGCAAAAGGCGTTCGACGACCGCCATCCGGCCGTGGGAACAACCTCCGGAACGGCGACCGACCGGTTCCACGACGATACCGAGCTTCATCCTCCGAGCTTGTGCCTGCTCGCTCCGCCGCTTGTCCGAGATCTGGCTCGCCTCGCCGCTTCCACCGTCGACATAAAGCCAGCCGGGGTAAGGCGCCGGGAATGTCCTCTCACTCAGACTGCTCGTATTGTGGCCCGCGCCTCGCAAGTATTCCTTGATCAGTCGGTCACTGACCGACGCAGGCAGGGTCGCGGACAACAGGACGACCGGAACTCCAAATGCCCCGAGCCAGTTCAACAAGCGACCCAGCAGCACCTGCATGTAGGGATCGTAGGCATGCGCCTCGTCGACGATGAACGTCTTCCCCGACAAGGCCAGCAGCCGCAGCGCGTTGTGCCGTACCGGCAACACGGCCATCAGTGCCTGGTCGATGGTGCCGACCGCGAATTGCGCGAGCAGTGGCCGCTTGGCGCCGCGCAGCCACCTCTGGGGCCGCATGTCCACCTCCGCACTCTGACGCGCCTCGACCTCGTCCCCCCCGCAGGTCAATACAGCCTGGGACTTCAACCCTTCGTCGGCATACGCGCTGTTGAGCCAGGCCATGCTGTGAACCAACGTCAGTCCGGCTTCCTGACCGGACTGACGGGACAATGTCTTCGCGATCCGCCCGTACATCTGATCACTGGTGGCCATCGTCGGTAGCAGGAACGCGTACCCCTGTGTGCCGAAAGCCTCGGCCAGAACCCGCTCGGCTTCCAGCGCTGTCTCGCTCTTTCCGTCCCCTGGTGCCGCCGTCACGAGGCAGATGCCGCCGCGGCGCCCGTGTCCCACCGCCGCCTTTAGCTCTTCCACGACGGATCGCTGCAACGGATTTGGCTCTCCCGCGATGCCATAAGCCTCAGTGAATTCCTTGCGCTGTAAAGGCACCCGCATTAGCCCCGCCTCCGCCAACAGGCCGGGAGCGTCGAATTGTGAACGCCTGAAATGCTCTGTCAGCGAGGGCACAAGAGCGTGTTGCCGTTCCAGAAGGTACCCCTCCTGGCTCACCAGCCAGTCCGCGAGGATGACCACCCCGGTGACCAGTACCGCCGCAGGCGCCTTAAATGCCGGAGGCGCTTCCGGCGCCCCCAGCATCTCGTGCACCACGCCAGCGTGCGCGACCCTCTGCCGAGTCCATCTCGTGCCGCCGAGAAACGCCGGCCCGATGAGGTCCTCAACGCGGTGAAAACGGCCGTGATGACCACCGATGATCTCGGCCAGTCGCTGCGCCCCCCTGGATTCTCCGTTGGCCTCGAATCGCAGGGCTTTCAGCACTTCTTCCACGGCATGCATGCCGGCCACGTCGTGCCCGACGGGATCCGCGCTCATCGCATCGCGGTCCGCGCTCAACTCGGAAGCGAGGTGCCGACTGCCGTGGGCCGAGCAGAACTGGAACCCGGAGAGCTTGCCGATGTCATGCAGCCCAGCACACAGTCCGACGATAGCTCGGGCACGTTCAGGCTCGTCCTCTAGCCTCATCCCCTCGGCGATCCGCACACGCTGGTTCTCGGACAGGTACCCGTCCCAGAGATGCAGCGCCATCGCAGCAGCATCCAGCAGATGCCGAATCAGCGGATAGGGCGGCAGGTCAGGGGACAGTCCTCTCGACTTCCCCCATACCGACTCATCTGGCACATCCCGTTCCGTGGTCACCGCGGACCCCCTCTGCATCTCGCCCAACGGGCCATCACCGTCATCCAAGCACCCACCTCTGTCAGCGCCGAACAGCCACTATCCGGTCTCGGTAAGGTGTCGACGTGCGACCCAGGAGCCAGCAGCGGAGAGCGCCCAACTTGGCAAAGGAAATGCAAAGGGCCTCATAAGTGCCAGGTCAGAGAGTGTCCTCCCCGCCGACGTGGGGGTGTTCCTCCCCTTGGGCCGCCAGCTCCTCCTGGACCAGGGTCCTCCCCGCCGACGTGGGGGTGTTCCGTGGTTCGGCCGGAACATCGGTGACCCGAAGAAGTCCTCCCCGCCGACGTGGGGGTGTTCCGCCTGTCCAGACGAGCGCGGCCCCTGCCCCGGTGTCCTCCCCGCCGACGTGGGGGTGTTCCGAGTTCGGGGCGGCGGTCCTTCAGCGCCTGCGCGTCCTCCCCGCCGACGTGGGGGTGTTCCGTCGGCGGCGAGCCCGAAGAGGCGTTGCCGCACGTCCTCCCCGCCGACGTGGGGGTGTTCCGCCGAGGCAGAACGGGACAGGCACCGAGCCCTCGTCCTCCCCGCCGACGTGGGGGTGTTCCGGACGGACAGGTCGCCGCCGACGAGGCTTCGGCGTCCTCCCCGCCGACGTGGGGGTGTTCCGCCGTCCGTCTGGTTGAAGACGCCGACGGTCATGTCCTCCCCGCCGACGTGGGGGTGTTCCGTGGACCGCCCCGCGCCAGACGACGCGGCCGACGTCCTCCCCGCCGACGTGGGGGTGTTCCGGTCACGGTGAGGAACCCGAAGGGGTCCGGGAAGTCCTCCCCGCCGACGTGGGGGTGTTCCGCATGACCTCGCGGTCGTCGAAGTCGCCGTGTCGTCCTCCCCGCCGACGTGGGGGTGTTCCGCTGAACCCGCCGCCGCCGTACCGGCCCTGGTAGTCCTCCCCGCCGACGTGGGGGTGTTCCGACGGTATGAAGTTGGTCTCCGTTGACGCGTTCGTCCTCCCCGCCGACGTGGGGGTGTTCCGCGGACGGCGTTCCGCCAGCCACTCCGTGCCGCGTCCTCCCCGCCGACGTGGGGGTGTTCCGTCGAAGCCGCTCGACGGCCGCGAGTTGGTCGCGTCCTCCCCGCCGACGTGGGGGTGTTCCGGCAGCGACATTCAGTACAAGGGGTCGGCGTTCGTCCTCCCCGCCGACGTGGGGGTGTTCCGTTGGGCACTTTCTCAATGCGGTGGCGCGACCAGTCCTCCCCGCCGACGTGGGGGTGTTCCGGCGCGGTGCACGGCCCGTTCCGCCCGGGCGTTGTCCTCCCCGCCGACGTGGGGGTGTTCCGACCCAGCCGGCGAGCTCCGGTCCGCGTCATCCGTCCTCCCCGCCGACGTGGGGGTGTTCCGACGAAGCGGTCGGCCATCCGCACGGGCACGGTGTCCTCCCCGCCGACGTGGGGGTGTTCCGCGTCTTGTCCAGAGATGGGAATCGGGTGCCATGTCCTCCCCGCCGACGTGGGGGTGTTCCGACAACCCTGTCGGGCGGCATCGCGGTCTACCTGTCCTCCCCGCCGACGTGGGGGTGTTCCGCCGTCGAAGACCTCGCCCACGGCCGCGACACCGTCCTCCCCGCCGACGTGGGGGTGTTCCGCCGCTGACCGGTCCGGTGCCCCTGCTGCACCCGTCCTCCCCGCCGACGTGGGGGTGTTCCGCGGCCCGCGACCTGTCCGGCGTCGACCGCAGGTCCTCCCCGCCGACGTGGGGGTGTTCCGTTTCAGAAATCCGACCGGACGTGAGGCCCCGTGTCCTCCCCGCCGACGTGGGGGTGTTCCGGTGCAGGCCAAGGCGGACGCCAAGGCGCGGGCGTCCTCCCCGCCGACGTGGGGGTGTTCCGTATCGGTCAGCTCGATCTCTTCGTCGGTCAGGGTCCTCCCCGCCGACGTGGGGGTGTTCCGGAGAAGGGCCACTTCACCGACGGCATGTCCCAGTCCTCCCCGCCGACGTGGGGGCGTTCCGTCGTACTACGCGGCCGACGCGATGGCCGGCGGGTCCTCCCCGCCGACGTGGGGGTGTTCCGACGGCGAACCGTGGCGTGCTCAGCGCCGAGCTGTCCTCCCCGCCGACGTGGGGGTGTTCCGCGCCCGCCATATGAGTCGGCCCCGCCTGACACGTCCTCCCCGCCGACGTGGGAGTGTTCCGAATCCTGCCCACTTGTTCGCGATCTTGGCCGCGGCTTCCTTGCCGAAGCGGGGTGCTTCGCGCGCCCCATGTGCTCGTCGGTCAGCCGGATGGCGTAGGGGGCGGCCGTGCTGGTGTCGCCCCACCCTTTATGCAGGCTCGCGATTCCGAAACATGGTGTGGCGAACGCCTAACCAAACCAGATCAGCCGGGAGCGAGGAGGATGTAGCCGGATGGAAACAGGTAGATTTGTCCGGCCTCTCGATAAAGCTGCAGGTGAGACGCGTCACCTGGATAGGTTCGAGTCCCACCCGCCCCACTCAGGAAAAACGATGTGACCTGCGGAAACGCTACCGCCGCCAGAGCTTCGGGCGCGGAAGCGCCACACCGAAACCTCCCATCACCACTCTCGTGGCCGCTCAAGGCCAATTGGCGCAAGTCCAGAGGCCCCCTCCCACACCGCTACGTGGTGGGCTGGGAGTTCCCGGAGAGGCAGGCGAGACCCTGTGAGGAAGAGGCTGCGAAATGCCTGGGGTCTGGTCGACGGCGGTCACGAACAGCAATGGCCGCCAGGGTGAGGTAGGGGCGGGACATACCTTGGGGCTCAGGACGAAGAAGTTGTGCTGAACCCTCATGATCACACCTGAACAGATCTCGACCAACACATCGGCCCCACCAAGAGTCCGAGGATCCACGACCTTCGCCGTACCTACGCGTGCTGGCTGATCGCTGACAAGGCGGGGCCTTTGCCCCGAATCCCGGATACGG